>DAOWCM010000287.1 GCA_030639555.1 Candidatus Eiseniibacteriota bacterium
ACGGGTTCAGTCCCTCACGCATCGAGGGGATGATGGCGGAGATGAGCCACATCGCCGTCAGGGTCTCGGTCGACGCGGTGGGAGAGAAGCACGACGACCTCCGCGGGATCGAAGGTGGGTACGAGAAGGCGATTGACACGGTCAGGCGGCTCAGGACACTCGGTGTCTCCGACTTGGGGCTAGCGGCGACGTCGTCCGAGAAGAACCCGGGCGAGCTTCTTCGGGTGAAGAAGGTCGCCGACGAGCTGGACATCGGCTTCATAGCCAGCGCGGCCCACAGCTCGCCGATCTTCTTCGGCGCGCACGACGAGGACCGGCCCACGTCGGAGGAAGCGGTGGGTGAGATCGCAGAGATCATGCGCCAGGAACTCGCGTCGCGCAGTCCGCGCGACTGGGCGAGGGCGTACTACATGCGGGGGCTCATCGACTACGTTCGCGGGAAGCCCCGCAGGCTGCCGTGCCGTGCCGGAGTCGATCATTTCTACCTCGACCCGTTCGGGGATGTGTACCCGTGCAACGTAGCCGGTGTCAGGATGGGTAACATCAGGGACGGGAGTTTCAAGGAGATCAGAAAGTCATCCGCGGGCGAGGTGGTTCCCGCGGTGGCGGGTTGTCAGGAGCAGTGCTGGATGGTCTGCACCGTCAGCCCTCCCATGAGGCGCCGGCCGTTCCGCCCGGGTGCCTGGATAGTCGGGGCCAAGCTCATGGGGCTTGACACTTCGGTGGACCGATGACAAGCTGTAAGGTCCTTGAGGGGAGCCTGGGCGAAGCATGAAGGTTCTCGCCGCGAACAAGTACTATTTCGTCAAGGGTGGGGCCGAGCGCTACTTCTTCGAGCTCAATCGCATCCTCGAGGCACGGGGGCATGCGGTCGTCCCGTTCGCGATGCAGCACGAGCGGAACGAAGCGACCGAGTTCGCCGAGCGCTTCGTTTCGTATGAGGCTTTCGACGAGAGCGACGGGCTCGCGGCCCGAGCGAGAGCCGCGGCCCGCATACTGTACTCGCGGGAGGCGAAGAAGAGGATTGAGGCGCTCGTCGACGAGACCGGTCCTGACGTCGCGCATCTGCACAACATCGCGCACCAGCTGTCGCCGTCGATCCTCTACGGACTTAAGTCCCGGGGTGTTCCGGTCGTACAGACGCTGCACGACTTCAAGCTGGTGTGCCCGAACTATCAGATGTTCGTGCGAGGCGCCACATGCGAGCGCTGCGCCACGTGGCGGTACTACAACGCGGTTCTCAACCGGTGCATGCGCGATTCGCTGACCTCGAGCGCGCTGGTCGCCGCGGAGGCTTACGTCCACAAGCTCTTCGGCAGCTACGCTCGCAACGTCGACCTGTTCGTGGCGCCGAGCCGGCAGTTGAGAACGCGGATGATAGCTCACGGCGTGGACGAGGATCGCATCGTCCATCTGCCGTACTCGATCGATCTGGAGCGGTACGAGCCCAGGTACGAGTCGGACGGCTACGGGGTGTACGTCGGCAGACTGTCGGTGGGGAAAGGACTCGAGACGCTTCTCGCCGCGCTGTCGAAGGCCAGAGCGGTCAGGCTCAAGATAGCGGGTGCGGGGCCGCTGGCCGAGAGCCTGGAGAGAACAGCGGCCGCCGAGGAGCTTTCGAACGTCGAGTTCGTGGGTTACAGGGAGGGTGCAGAGCTCAGGTCCTTAGTCGGCGGCGCCCTCTTCGTGGCGGTTCCCTCCGAGTGCTTCGAGAACTCACCGCTGACGGTCTACGAGGCGTTCGCCCAGGGCAAGGCGGTCGTGGGCTCGAGGACGGGGGGTATTCCGGAGCTCATCTCTGAGGGGGAGTCGGGACTGATCTTCGAACCCGCTGACGCCGACGGACTCGCTGCTCTGTTGCTTACGCTGTGGAACGACCCGGACGGGACTATCCGCATGGGCCGGGCGGCTCGGGAGAGGGTCGAGACGCACTTCGATCCCGACAGTCACTACGAGAAGATGATGGCGATCTACGAAAGGGTCATGGCGTGAAGATCGCGATGCTGGGACAGAAGGGCATCCCGGCGACCTACGGCGGCATAGAGCGTCACGTCGAGGAGCTGGGAACACGTCTGGTGGAGAGAGGCCACGAGGTGACCGTCTACTGTCGCCCGTACTACACGAAGATGCAGGGCGAGTATCGGGGCATCCGGATCGCGAACATCCCAAGCGTGCGGACCAAGCACCTTGACACAGCAACGCACTGCGCCCTTGCGCTGCCTCACATCATATCTCAGAACTACGACATCGTGCACTTCCACGCGCTGGGGCCGTCCCTGTTCGCGAGTGTGCCGCATATGCGTGGCGCGAGGTCGGTGGTGACGGTACACGGGCTCGACTGGCAGAGGGAGAAGTGGGGCAGCTTCGCCACGTGGGTGCTCAAGCGCTGCGAGTACACGGCGGCGAACTATCCCGACAGGACCATCGTCGTATCTAAGGCGCTGCGCGAGCACTTCCGAACGGTGCACGACAGTTGCGTCACCTACATTCCCAACGGGACCGTTCTCCCGCACGTTCGCAGGGCCGAGAAGATCACGGAGATGGGGCTTGACCCCGGCAACTACGTCCTCTTCGTGGGAAGGCTGGTTCCCGAAAAGGGAGCGCACTACCTTCTCGACGCGTATGCCAAGATGGACACGGACATGGAACTGGTCGTGGCGGGCGGGACCAGCTTCTCGACCGACTACGTGGACCTCCTGCACGAGAAGGGCGGAGATCGCGTCCGCTTCCTGGGTTACGTGTACGGGGACGTTCTCGACGAGCTCTACTCCAACGCCCGCGTGTTCGTGCTTCCTTCCGACATAGAGGGCCTTCCCATCGCTCTCCTGGAGGCGATGAGCTTCGGCAACTGCTGTCTGACCAGCGACATTCCCGAGAATCTCGAGGTCATCGGAGACTGCGGCGCCACGTTCAGGCAGGGCGACGCCGACGACCTGGCCGAGAAGCTGGCGGGACTCCTGGAGAGCCCCGACAAGTGCCACGCGATTGGCGACAGGGCCAGGCGTCACGTGTTGGAGACATATGACTGGGACGGAGTGACGCTGCACACGGAGGCCATCTACTACACACTGCTGAGAGGCTTCTAGAGACGCCGCCACGCGCGCGTCGAGGAGCGAGTGATCTTGGACATCGCCACTGTTCTCGAGCAGGAACGTCGACAGGTCGATGAGGAACTCGAGCGGCATCTTCCCGATGAGGGCGAGTATCCTGAGCGGATTCACGAGGCCATCAGGTACTCCGTGCTGAACGGTGGCAAGCGCCTGCGACCCATCATCGCCCTCGCCTCGGCCCGCGCGCTCGGCCACGACAGTGCGAAGATCGTCAAGTCGGCCTGCTCCGTCGAGTACGTACACTGCTGCTCGCTCGTGCTCGATGATCTCCCGTCCATGGACGACGCCATGACGCGTCGCGGTCAACCCACGACCCACAGGGCCTTCGGTGTAGCGACCGGTATTCTCTC
>DAOWCM010000292.1 GCA_030639555.1 Candidatus Eiseniibacteriota bacterium
GAACCAGCGACCTACGGATTAGAAGTCCGTTGCTCTATCCAAACTGAGCTACAGGCGCGCCCTGGTCGGGGCGAGAGGATTCGAACCTCCGACTTCCTGCTCCCAAAGCAGGCGCGCTAACCGGGCTGCGCCACGCCCCGTGAGGCTGCTAGTCAAACCACTATCATATTCGGCATTCGTGAGGAAGTCAAGCGTGGGGTACCGCGTCGCCCGACGCTTGAGGAGAGCGCAGACCGCCCGGTGGTGGGACGCGCAGCCCCTCCGCGGATGGCTTGCGCGGCAGCAAGAGCGTAATCGTAGTTCCGCGACCCTCTTCGCTTTTGATCTCGATTCGACCCCGGTGCCTCTCGACAACCTGCTTCGCCATCGAAAGCCCGAGGCCTGTACCATCTCGCTCGACCGCGCGCGCGTTCGAGGCACGGTAGAACTCGTCGAATACGGCAGGCAGCTCCGAAGCGGGTATCCCGATTCCCGAGTCGCTGACTTCGACGAGCACGGCGTCCTCCGTCCCCTCAACGGTCACTCGGACGCGGCTGCCGTCAGGCGAGTACTTGACGGCGTTGGCGACCAGATTGGCGACAGTCTCTTCGATGTATACGCGCGCACCCACGATGTCAGTCGGCGCATCAGCAACACACAGATCCACGGCGATTGATTTGGCATGCGCCCGCGCCTCCACGTAGGAGACGGCGGCTTTCGCTGCGTCCCCAACTGAGAATCGCTCCGCCGCTATCTCGTCAGACAACCTCATCCTGGTAAGTTCAAGGAGCGCTTTGACGAAGCGCGCCAGCACTTCCGTGCGGCGTCCTGCGCGCCTGAGTAGATCCAGCTGCCCGGGTCGCAATGGCCCGGTGACACCTTCCAGCACAGGCTCGAGACAGCTACTTATGGCCGAGAGGTGGCCCTTGATGTCGTGAGTCACTCGGAACACGTACTCGCTCTTTATGCAGTCCTGCTCAATCAGAAGCCTGTTAGCCTCATCGAGTCTGTCGTCCCTCTCTCTCAGCTCGGCCGCAATCGATGAGGCCAGATAGACCGACGTATAGAGCGTGGTCGCGAGCACGAGGACAATCCCCATCACGAACAGCGGATCGGCGTGTCGCCCGCTCGTAATGACACCATCCACGCAGTAGTGATGAAGCACGCCGTAGTACTCGAGGCTCGCGACGGCGGCAAACACACACGTGGCCAGAAGTGCCTGCAGGAAGGCGGCTCGGCGCGACAACAGGATGCTCGCTATGATCATGTGAAAAACGAAGTAGAGCACGAAGGGATTGTCCACGCCGCCGGAGAAGTGGATGAGCGCTCCGAGCACGAGTAGATCGATGGAGATCTGTGCGTTCGCCGCTCCCGCGATCTGCCTGTCGGTGGCAGGAGAATCGCGCCGCGCGGCACGGCGAAGGTACAGCAGAAAGAGGGAATTGTACCCAGCGAGGAGGGCGGATATGCCGTACAGCGGAAGCGCGGCAACGCTGATATGCAGGATGCGCGAGGCAATCAGAGTGACGACCGCGACCGCTATGGCCGCAATCCACCTGATGCGTACGAGCCAGTGGATTCGCCTGACAAGATCGTCGCTCGCCGCGGGGTTCATGTCACAGGCTTCCGAGAAGCTCTTCCACCTTCGCGATGAGCTCGCCCGGTTTGAGCGGTTTCTCAACGTAATCGTCAACCGGGAGCCAGGTCTCGTTACCGGCTTCCTTCTCGAAGCCCACACCCGTCTTGTCCTTAATCGCCGTCAGCATGAGAACCGGGATGTTCGCGGTTTCCTTGGCCGCCCGCAGCTTGCGAGCGACCACGAAGCCCTCGTCACCGGTCTCCATCATCACGTCCAGTATGACCAGCGCGGGCTTGCTCCGCCCGATCGCCTTGAGTCCCTCGGCTCCGCTTGCGGCAGTAGATACGTCGTATCCACGGCTCTCAAGAACGACCTTCATCGCCTCGACGATATCAGGGTCGTCGTCAACAATGAGGATCATCGCTGGTTCAGCCATCTCGCGAACCTCCTTTCGGCACGCCGATCCTGTGCGATAGGTACCAAGGCCGGGCGGCTCGGCCTCAGGTGCAGCATCAGGAAGCACGACCGCCGCGCGTCGGATTGCGCCGGCGGCGCTGCAGCCGCCCCACTACTCGCGGCCGGACGGCGCCCCCGCGGGCTCGCGGGACTCTCCATTGATCCCGAGCCCACGGGGCGCCGTGCCGTGCCTTCCACCGATCCCAGAGCAGGACCGGACGCTAGAACATCGTCCTGATGTTGAGGAAGATGTCGTGCTCCTTCTCGTCGTCCCCGCGGCCGTCGGTCATGTCAAGCCGACCGTAAAGGCCTATGCGAATGTTCTCACGCGGGAAGAACGAGATCGACGGCGTCACGTACGTGACCTCGAGATCCGAGACGTCGTCGGAGGTGACGCTGTCGTACTGCAAGCAGTAGTGCATGAGGCCTACGGGCGTCTCCTGCATGTAGCCGCCCACGACGGAGATGCCGCTGTACTCGATCTCCAGTGGATCGTCGATGGTCAGATCCCAGTTCTCGTCCTTCCCCATCAGGTAGACGGCCATTACTTCAAAGTCGCCGACCCGGATCTCAGTCTCGAACGACATGCGCGTGTAGTCGTTGACCACGGGCCCGTACTCGCTGCGCGCAGCGGGGTCCGACGCGGTGTCGGTGCCCTTGTAGTACCAGGCGGATACCGCGCTCCCCTCAATCGGCAAGTCCATGTCCTCCGTGGCCTCGAGCCGCAGGCCGCCCCAGTAGTGGATCTTGTCGTTCAGGTCCCGGCCGATGTTGGAGGTGGCGCCGTTATCGCCGGGGCTCACTCCGCCCCAGACCAGCACCGGTCCCTGATAGCCGTAGTACTGAATGCCGGGCCTGGAGCCGCTCGCGTTGAGAGCAGCCTCGTCAAGGTTGCCCTTGTTCGCACCCTGAGAGGACTTGATGTTGAAGACATCGCCCTTCACCGGGCCCATGACCCTCAACCTGTTCGGATACGCGCCGTAGTCCCTCGCAGGGACGTTGCCGACGATCACGTTGGCCAGGCTCGTGTCGAACAGGTTGTGGAACCCGAACTTGTACCAGCTGTAGTGGTATTTCTCGTCAGTGAATTCCATCTCGATGAAGATGGACTTGTTCTTGGCGATGCTCCCCGCCACGAAGAACTGGACCCAGCCGGTGCTACCGAAACTCAGCTGGTCCTTCACCTCATTGTCCACGCCCGCATCGGCGGACACCTCTTCGAGGACGTTCGTCTTGTATTGAAGCGCGTTGACGTTCAGCCGGACTCCGAGCAGGTTCCCGATCTTGTCGATGAACGTGATGTCGTTCAGTGCCGTCTTGCCTGTCTCGTCGCCGTCCGGCACCATGTTGTCCGGGTCCTGATACCCGTTTCTCATGAACCTCTGGCCGTAGTA
>DAOWCM010000056.1 GCA_030639555.1 Candidatus Eiseniibacteriota bacterium
AGTTCGTGGACCTGTTCCGCAGAATCTCCGACCTCGAGGTGGTCGGTGTTCTGGGCTACGACTTCCTGTCGCGATTCGTTACCAGGGTCGATTACGCGAACAACATGCTGACCTTCTACGACCCGGAGACGTTCGAGTACAAGGGAGAAGGGACAGTGCTCGAAGCGCCCCTGAGGGAGAACCTCTTCTCCGTGGAGGCGACGGTCGACGGCATCCACAAGGGGCAGTGGATGTTGGACCTCGGTGCCGGGGGAATGACGTTTCACGCGCCCTACGCGGAGGAGCACGATCTGGCGAGCAGGGAGGGTGTGTACGGTGTGGGCTTCGGAGCCGGTGGGCGAATCATGCATCACCGGTCCGAGTACGAAACCGTCGAGTTCGGCGGCTACACGGTGGACCGTCCCCGCATATCCATGGTCGGCTCCGATGGGGAGATGACAGGCGCCTTCTCCGGCGGTGAGCTTGTCGGCAATCTCGGCAACACGCTCTTCCGGCACTTCGTGCTCTACCTCGACTACGAGAACCAGCAGGTCGTGGTTGAGAAGGGTGACGACTTCGGGACCGAGTTCCCGTGGGACCGGAGCGGTCTTCAGCTCTGGCGTCCCGAGGAAGCGTGCGAGGTGCTCTACGTCTCACCCGGAACGCCGGCGGATGAGGCCGGGTTCCACGAGGGCGACACGGTTCTCTCGATCAACGGCATCGATGTCGAGCGCTTTGGGGGGCTCCTTGAGTTCCGTACGATGCTCCGCGAGGAGGCGGGAACGGAGTACCTCTTCGAGATCGAGCGCGACGGGAAGCGGAAAGGGCTGAGACTGGTCCTCCGAGACCTGCTCTAGCCTGAAGACGAGCCCGGAACACGAGCCCTGAAGACGAACCCTGAAGACGAGCCCGGCACACGAAAAGCGGGGAGCCTCCTCAGGCTCCCCGCTCTCAGTCCGTATCCGTTACTGCACTAGCGGACAAGAAGCAGCTTCCGCGATGCCGTGCCCGAGTCCGCCACCAGGCGCGCGAAGTAGACGCCCGAGGCGATCGGCGCGCCATCGCTTCCGCTCCCGTTCCACACAACCTCGTGCGTACCGGACGGCGCTACTCCATCCGTCAGCGTCGTGACCCGCCGGCCCGCGATATCGAACACCGCAAGCTCGACGTGCCCCGTGGTCGGCACCGAGAAGACCAGCCGCACGTCACCGCCGATAACGCCGGCCGGCGCGCTGAGCGAGAGCGCGCCGGGAGCCACATCCTCTTGAGCGCCCGTCGAGATCTCGGTGACGTACTTGAGGATCCAGTTGCCCGGGTCGAAGCTCACATCCGTGACCGCGGCATCAACGTCGAAGAAGAAGTCCTGGCTCAACTGGTCGTTCCACGCAACGACCAGCAGGTCCCCGGCGGTCGTGTGTATCTTGATGTCGATGGGCATCGTGAAGAGCCCGGCGTTCGACTGGACCTGCTCGACGTGAACCATCACGCCGTAGGGAGGTCCCTGGTCACTGGCGAGCCAGGACCACCTGTAGTCGGGCCGGTTCTCGCCGTAGATCCACGGCTGGAAGAACCAGTCCATGCCCGAGCCGTAGTGCGCCTCGAACACCGTCTGAAGGTCCGCGGTCACAGCGGTGCCGTAGGAATGCGCGGCCCCGTAGTCCGCCATGACGGCCACGAGTCCGTCCACGGGGTAATGGTCCTGCGGACCACCGTCCAGCTCTACGATGCGCCGGAGCATGTGCAGCACGAGCGCGCCCTTGTCGTAGACCGTCCGATTGAACGTCGACCACGGGTCGTAGATGGGCCCGTCGAAGTACCCGTAGGCGTCGTACGATTCGACGTAGTCGTCGTACTCGGACTCGCCCCCGACGTGCTCGAACCACAGGGCCTCCGAGTAGCTCGCGAAGCCCTCGTTGAGCCATATGTCGTCCCAGGTCTCGCAGGTGACCCAGTCGCCCCACCACTGGTGCCCCAGCTCGTGCACGAGGATCCAGTCGTAGTAGTGGTCACCGCGGATGAGAACGCGACCGTAGCTCGTGCAGGTCTGGTGCTCCATCGCGCCGCCCCACGGGAAGATCGCATGGCCGTAGCGCTCGTCGATGAAGGGATACTCGCCGAAGACCTCGGCCAGTGCGCCGATGGCCTCGGCAGTGATGTTGAGGTCCTCCACAGCGTTTGAGTAGTGCTCCGGGTAAACGTAGTTCTCGATGGGCATAATATCACGCCCGTAGGTGTAGTAGTCGGTCCAGCTCGAGTAGTTGGTGATGGCGACGGAGATGAGATACGTGGTGATGGGGTAGCTCTCGAACCACGTGTAGGTCTTGGTGGCGCCGTTGTCGACCTCCGAGATCAGCATTCCGTTCGAGACCGCGATGTAGGCGTCGTCGACGGTGAGGGCGATCCTGGCGGAGTCGGCCTTGTCGGCGGGCGTGTCCTTGCAGGGCCACCACTGGCGCGCGCCGATCGGCTCCGAGAGGCTCGAAATAATCGGGGTACCGTCGTGCGTGGAGAAGTTCAGCGCATCGTCAACGGGCGCGCCGTGGTAGACGATCTCTATCTCGAGGTCGCCCCCAGTGTTGACGGCACTGTTGAGAGTGACGGTGACGAGGTCGCTCGAGTGCGTGTACGATGCCGGCGCGCCATCGTGCGCAACCGAATCGACCGTCATGTTGTCATATAGATCGAGGATCACAGTGGAAAGGCCCTCGATCGTGCTCGTCGCGCGCATGACCACGGATCCGGCCACCGTCTCCGGTCCTTCGTCTATCTCGATGTCGATGTCGTAGTAGTGGACGTCGAAGTCGTCCTGCGTGTCGCGTGCCGCTGTCGGCGGCAGGGCGAGTGCGGCCTGGAGCTTCTCAAACGCCGCCTGCTTGGGTTCCCACAGGATGCTGCGCGCGTCGTCACCCGGATGTCTGTCGTCGAGATAGACAGGCCGGGCGCCCGCGGCCGCACTGAATGCGGCCAGGCACGCGAGGACGACAAAGGTCCCGCCCAGCGTATTGCGGAAGGTCCGTGGCATGTATCTCCTCCTTGGCCCGGAGCCAGAGAGCGCTCACGGGTCACTCGAGTGGTGTTGAGAGATATATCCTCAGACCTTATTATACCGCAATCTGAGCGTGCAGTCAAGGAATGCAGGGCGGGGGGAGCCGGTTCCTGCACCTGCAAGGGCTCTTGCCCGACGACTGCGGGGCGTCTAGAATGGGTTGTGGGCCCACTTCCCCGGGTCCGCCACGAGTAGGAGGGTCGGAATGCGAGCTGAACCCTCACAAGCCAGACTCCAGCTTGCCCTCCTGACGGTGCTGCTGCTCGCCGCGTCGCCCGGAGCGCTTGCGGGCGCCATGGACGCCCGAACGCAGGATGCGCTTCTCAGGATAGAGGCTGTTCTCGAGATGACCGAGTTCAGCAAGGACCTCTGGCCGGCCTGGGACATCTCCGAGACACCGTTCGTACTGCGCTGCCCGGACAGCACCTGCTATCTCATCAATCACCCGCGACCTCCAGTATACTACCATCGTGTGAGGGAAGAGACCTCGCTCCGAACGGCCGTGTACCGAGCGCACGCCCGAGACGTTCCTTCCGGCGATGTCTGTCTCATCGAGGGGATCTCCACGGCGGCGCTCGATCTCTGGGGCCTCGCCGCAGAGATGGTGCCGCGCGCTTTCGAGGCGTCGTTCCGCGCTCACGGGGCGGATTTCTGCGAGGGCAGGATGCGGCCGATAGAGCTTCTCTCCGGCTATCCGATAGATGCCTGGAACCTCGTTCTCGCGGACATCGAGTGCCGCCTGCTTCACAGAGCCGCGCTCGCGACCGCGGATTCGCTCGACCTGTGCGTCCGCGAATTCACGAGCGTACGGAGACACCGCCGCCTGAGAATGGGCGGCCGCTACGCCGAGTTCGAGCGCAGGATAGAGTTCACCGATGGCATTCCCACATATCTCGCGGAGCGATGCCGAAGGGAGGCAGAATCCTATCTCGGTGGCAGGTTCGGCCCGCGTCTGGAGGGCGCTCTCGGAGAGGCGGGCGCCCTCGAACGGTGCTTCCCCGAGTCACCGGGTCTCGACTGGTATCGCGGCGAGCGTTTCCGGTGGACCGGCGCTGTGCTGTGCAGCGTGATGGACCGCTTGGACCCGGACTGGAAGAAGGCGGTGTCGCTCGGGTGCGTCGACCCGTTCGAGCTCATGTGCATACGAGTCAAAGGCAGGACGCCGTCTGCGAAGACCGTGCTGGCCCGGTTCGGGTACGAGCGGCTCGTGGCCAGCATGACCACGACCATCGAGGAGTCCAAGAGCGATGCGGAGCGGCTGTTCGAGAGCATCGCGCGAAGCGAGAACCCGACCTTCTCGGTCGGTACGCATCTGCTCTCGAGTGGTGAGATCAGCTTCGATCGGTCGCGGATCGAGAAGGTGGACGCCCACCGCGAGGTGCATGCCGGCATGCTGAAGATCGAGTACTCCGGAGGTACGCACCTCCATGTTCTCGGGACTCCCACGGCTGTCGTGCTCGGGAACGACGAGTTCGACCTCCGCAAAGTGATGCTGGCTATGCCGGAGGAGTACACGGTAGTGCTGGACGGGGAGGAGCTCGAGATCAAGGAGGGCGTCTACGAGTTCACCAGGTCACTGTCGGTCACTGCGGAGGGCATCTCTCTCGAGGCGATGTCCGGTATGGTCATGGTGGGGGCGAGGGGGATCTCATTCATCCTGCACCGATAGTGAGCGTTCCCATGTTTGTTTCGCTGGCTGAGAGCGGGGAACTCGAGCGCCGGGCGGCGGTCGCCCGGGAATCGCTCAGCGCGTGCAGGCTGTGTCCGCGCGAGTGCGGCGTGGACCGTCTGGCGGGCGAGGTCGGCTACTGCGGCGCCGGGCCCACCGCGAGAGTCTACCGGCACATGGCGCACCCCGGCGAGGAGCCGCCGATCTCCGGCACACGCGGCTCCGGGACCATCTTCTGGAGCCACTGCACGATGTCGTGCTGCTTCTGCCAGAACTACCACATGAGCCAGCTGGGGGAGGGAACCGACCGGACGATCGAGGAACTGTCCGGCATGGTGGGCACGCTCAGGGACGCAGGCTGCCACAACGTCAATCACGTTTCCCCGACGCAGTTCCTCCCTCACGTGCTTGAGTCGCTTCTGCTCGCGTGGCGTGCGGGAGCCGCGCTGCCGCTCGTCTGGAACACCTCCGGCTACGAGTCCGAGTTCGCGCTCGGGCTTCTGGATGGGGTCGTCGATATCTACCTCTCGGACATCCGGTACTCCTCAGACGACGCGGCGAGGGAGTTCTCGGATACACCCGACTACACCCCCGTGAGCCGGGCGGCTCTCGTCGAGATGCACCGGCAGGTGGGCCGCCTCAAGGTGGACGCCGACGGCGTCGCTTCGAGGGGGCTCATCGTAAGACACCTCGTCCTGCCGAACGGGCACGCGGGCACTCGCGAGGCCATGCGCTTCATCGCCCGGAGGCTTGGAGTCGAGACGTACGTGAGTCTGATGGCCCAGTACTACCCCGCCTTCCGCGCGCGCGAGTTCCCGGAGCTGGCGCGAAAGATAACCCGCGAGGAATGGACCGAAGCGCTCGAGGCGCTGGAGGACGAAGGCCTCGAGAACGGGTGGGTACAGCAATACTCGGAGGATCTGTCACCGATTGCGGGCACGGAGATAGCATCGGACTAGCGCGGTCGGCAGGCTCCGGCGCCTGTCTGCCCTCCCGTGGCCCTGGGTGGCTCGCGGGCCACGCACCCCTGTTGTTGGAACTGTGCAAGAAGCGAGGGTTCGGGTTGACAGAGACGGGGTGTCGGAACATACTGAGGCAATCGATTGGGATTCGTGGGGGCGGGCGGATGTCCGCGTAGGCGATGGCAGAGAGCGCAGGGTGTGTTGTGAAGAAGACGGAGCTATCCGGGAAGACCGTTCAGGAGCTGAGGGCGCTGGCGAAAGCCGCAGGCCTCAAGAACTACTCCGCCCTGAAGAAGACCAGGCTGGTCGACCTGCTCGCTGCGTCCGGGTCCGGCAACGCCCGGTCCAAGGCGCCCGCTCGGCGGACCGGCAAGCCTGCCGGGGCGAAGAAGAAACCACCCGGCGCGACGAAGGCCAGAGCGACGAAGGCCTCTGGGAAGCCGGCCCGGGCGACGAAGGCCAGAAGAAAACCGGACTCGGAGCGCGCCGGCGGTCTCGATAGTCACGTGGGCCGCGGGCTCTCACCGCGCACGCGCCGGGCGTTCTCCATCTACAGCACCCCGGGCGAGCAAAGAATCAAGGCCAGCAAGTACCACCTGGGCGTTCAGGAAGCCCCCGACATCGATGACGGGTTCATGTTTCCTGAAACGCACGGGGAGGACCTCATAGCCCTGATGGTCCGTGATCCCTACTGGCTGTTCGCCTATTGGGAGTTCTCTCCCGATCTCAACGACCAGCTTCTGAACAGGCTGGGCGAAGAAACGCTGCGCAACAGCAGATTGGTTCTTCGCGTGTACGACGTGACCGGGGTGGACGCCGAGAACCCGGTCGGTTATCACGACATCGACATCGCCCCCGGCGCGCGCGACTGGTACATCAACGTCACGCACGTGGAGAGCGACTACTGCATTGACATCGGCCTGATCCTGCCGGACGGGTCGTTCCTCGTCATTGCCAGGTCCAACCGCGTGTCGCTTCCACCCATCGGCCCGTCGGCCGAGGTCGACGAGCAGTGGGTAACACTCGAGTCGCTCGGGGAGATCTACTCTCTCACCGAGCGCGGGCCGACATCTGGCTCCGGAGGATGGGGCTCCGGCGGATGGGGGCAGGGTTGAGAAGCCCGAGGCGCGCCACGGGCGGCGATCCGCTCATTCCCTGACAAAACGGGAGCACCATGGAAAAGGGCTACCTGAGCCTCGTTCTGCATGCTCACCTGCCTTACGTCAGGCACCCGGAGTACAAGAGCTTCCTCGAAGAGGATTGGCTCTTCGAGGCCATTACCGAAACGTACATCCCGCTCATCCGCGTCTTCCAGCGGCTGACGGACGACGGCGTTGACTTCCGGCTGACGCTCTCCCTCTCTCCGCCTCTGGTTGCCATGCTCCAGGACCCGCTGCTTCAGGAGCGGTACGTAGCGCATATCTCCCGCCTGATCGAGCTCACCGAGAAGGAGATGGACAGGAACCGGTCCAAGCCTCGTCTACGAGCGCTCGCCGGGATGTACCACGACCTCTTCTCAGACTGCAGGCGGATCTTCACCGAGGAGTACGGACTGGACCTGGTCCAGGCCTTCCGGACCTTCCGTGACGCGGGCAAGCTGGACCTGGTCACGTGCGGCGCCACCCACGGCTACCTGCCGTTGATGGAGCAGTTCCCGGCCGCCGTCCGGGCCCAGATCCGACTCGCGGTCGAGAGCCACACGAACTCGCTCGGGCAGGCGCCCGCCGGCATCTGGCTGCCCGAGTGCGGCTACTTCCCGGGCGTCGACGCCTATCTGGCAGAGGCGGGCATCCGCTACACGTTCGTGGACGGCCACGGTCTGCTCCACGCCGCTCCCAAACCGAAATACGGGCCGTATTCGCCCGTCGTAACGCCCGCGGGCGTGGCGGTGTTCGGTCGCGACTTCGAGTCGTCCAAGCAGGTCTGGAGCTCCAAGGAGGGCTATCCGGGCGATCCTGACTACCGCGACTTCTATAAGGACTACTCGTACGAGCTTGACCACGATTACATACGGCCGTATCTGGGTCACGACGGCATTCGCAAGGCGCTCGGGCTCAAGTTCTACAGGATCACCGGCGAGACCGACGATAAAGAACTCTACGAGCCGGAGGTTGCGCGCGAGCGGGTCGTCGAGCACGCCGCCAACTTCGTGTTCAATCGCGAACGCCAGATCGAGCACCTCCACGAAGTAATGGGCAAGAGGCCGATCGTGGTCGCGCCCTACGATGCCGAGCTCTTCGGACACTGGTGGTTCGAGGGGCCCATGTGGCTCGAGGCGTTCTTCCGCAAGGTCTACGAGGTTCAGGGCCCCGTGCGAACCTGTACGCCCATGGACTACATCGGGAGTGAGGGGCCGTTCCAGACCGCGACGCTGTTCCACTCCAGCTGGGGCTACAGGGGGTACAGCGAGGTCTGGCTGAACACCACAAATCACTACGTCTACTCCCATCTTCACAGGGCCGCCGGGCGGATGACCGAGTTGGCCAAGGCCCATCCCCACGCTGAAGGTCTGCGGCTCCGCGCGCTCAACCAGGCCGCCAGGGAACTCCTGCTCGCCCAGGCGAGCGACTGGGCCTTCATCATGAAGACCGGCGACATGGCCGACTACGCCCACAAGCGCACGCGCGCACACGTCTCGAGATTCACCAAGCTCTACGAGGACATCAAGGCCAACAGCGTCGACGAGAAGTTCCTGAGCGAGACCGAGTGGCGCGACCGAATCTTCCCGTGGCTCGACTACCGCATCTACGCGGAGGACGGACCGCCCGCGCTGCCGGACGCCGCGGGGGAGGCGACTGCTTGAGAGGCAAGAGCGCGGAGCGCAGCGAGGGGCCCGGTGGGAAGGCCGACGGCACGAGCTCCAGGAAGGCGAAATCCCCGCGTCACCGCGACGGCAGGTTGGCCGTCGCTTTTCTCTGGCACCAGCACCAGCCGTTCTATCGTATGGGCATGGACGGAGATCCGACGGGCGCCTATCTCCTCCCGTGGGTCCGCCTGCACGCGGTCCGCGACTACTACTCCATGGCCGCGATGGTGGCCGACTACCCGAATGTGCATCTGACGATCAATCTCGTTCCGTCGATGATCGTTCAGCTGGATGACTACACCGAGAACGGCGCCACCGACGTCTGGATGGAGCTCTGCCTCACACCGACCGAGCATCTGACCGACGCCGACAGGGACTTCATCGTCTCCCGCTTCTTCGACGCCAACTGGCGGCACGAGGTCGAGATCTACCCGCGCTACGCGGAGCTCCTGCGCATGCGGCGGGAGTGCCGCGCGTTCACCAATTCTGACATCGACGACCTCAAGGCGTGGTTCAACCTGGCGTGGTTCCCGCCGGAGGCGAGGGGCGAACCGTGGCGACTGCACAATGGGGAAGAGGTCTCGGTTCGGGAGTTCATAGAGAAGGGCAGAGGGTTCGACACCGACGACGTCGTGCGCATCCTGGAACATCAGCTTGCGGTCATGAGGAACGTCGTGCCTCTTCACAGACATCTGGTCGAGGATGGGCAGCTCGAGGTGTCGGTCTCACCCTACTACCATCCCATTCTGCCGCTGCTTGTTGACACCGACCTGGCCACGATCGACGCCGCGGGGGCGACGCTTCCGCCACGCTTCTGCCACCCGGAAGATGCTAGGGCGCAGCTTGATGGTGCCGCCGATTTCTTCCGTGACCGGTTCGGGCGCGAACCGAGAGGGCTCTGGCCGTCCGAGGGTTCTGTCAGCGAGAACATGGTGGAGCTGGTGCACGACGCGGGGTTCCGGTGGATGGCGACCGACCGCGGCGTGCTCGAGAAATCCGGAGACCACGGCTACGAGACCGAGGATCCCGAGGTGCTCCTGAGGCCGTATCTCGCGGGCAGCCCGGGCAGCCAGGTCAGCGTCTTCTTCAGGCACACGCGCCTCTCTGACGACATCGGCTTCAGCATGCAGAACTACGCCGACTACGACCGGGCGGCCGAGGAGTTCCTGGGCTGGATCCGCGAGGGGTTCGCCCGCAGGGTAGGGGACCCGTCGGAGAGGGTCCTGACGATAGCGGTGGACGGTGAGAACGCGTGGGGTTCGTACCGCAACGACGCCAGGGCATTCCTGAGGGGCCTCTACTCGCGCCTCAACAACGATCCCGATCTCGTGGCCGTCACGCCCTCCGAGTTCATCGACGGCGACCCCGCGAGGGGAGTCTCCCCGCATCCGGTGGCGGAGCAGTACTCCGTCGCTCCGCTGTTCACGGCCAGCTGGATCGACGAGATGGGCTCGCCTCACGGCAACGACCTCAACATCTGGATCGGTTCCCCGCAGGAGAACCGGGCGTGGGAGGTTCTAGGGTTAGTCCGCGCTCACATGGACGAAGTGGGCGCCACGCCCGAGGAGAACCCTAAGGCCTACGAGTCGCTCTACGCCGCGGAGGGAAGCGACTGGTTCTGGTGGTTCGGGTACGACTTCGTTCTGCCGCAGGGAGTCTACTGGACGTTCGACCTGCTCTTCCGTGAGCATCTGAAGAACGTCTACCGTTCTCTGGGGGAGGAACCGCCCGAGTTCCTCGAGGATCCCATCGTGCGCC
>DAOWCM010000123.1 GCA_030639555.1 Candidatus Eiseniibacteriota bacterium
CGCCACACGCGCGAAGATACTGCTGTTGTCCTCCCGGACGTTCTGGTGGATGACGGACTTCGCGAACCGAGTCAGAGAGGTCGAGTCCACGTAGCCCACGAGTTCCGTCTCGTCGGCCGGGGAGTTCTTCAGGGACTCCCTGAGGAGCGCCTGCAGTGCGTCCTTGGTGATCATTTTTTCACCCCCACTTCAACGCCTCGGAACCTCGCAGGAGACGTCCCGTGCCCGACGTGTGCCGTCTGGCCCGGCTCGCCCTTGCCGCAGCTCGGGATGCCCCAGATGTGCCACTCGTCCTCACCCGCGATCGCGTCACACGAGCCCCAGAACTCGGGTGTGATGCCGGTGTAGACCGGGTTCTTGAGCATGCGGCCGAGACGGCCGTTCTTGATCTCCCACGCGATCTCGCAGCCAAACTGGAAGTTCAGCCGCTGTTGGTCGATGCTCCAGCTCTTGTTGGAGTCGATGAAGATGCCGTCCTCCGTGTCCGCGATGATGTCCTCGAGCGTCCCCTGCCCCGGCAGCAGGTTGATGTTGGTCATGCGTACCAGGGGGATGCGGCTCCACCCGTCCGCGCGCATCGTGCCGTTGCTGCGAAGCCCGATCCGGGGCGCCGTCTCACGGCTCATCAGGTACCCGGAGAAGATACCTTCACGGACGATGTCCGTGCGCTGAGCGGGCACTCCTTCGTCATCGTAGCCGAACGAGCCCAATCCACCGGGCGCGGTCGCGTCTGCCACAATGTTGACGATGTCGGACCCGTACCGGAACTGACTGAGCTTGTCGACACCGAGGAAGCTCGTACCGGCGTAGGACGCCTCGGTCCCGAACACGCGGTCCAGCTCGATGGGGTGCCCGCACGACTCGTGGACCTGCAGAGCCAACTGGGTTCCCCCGATGATCAGTGTGGTGTTACGGGACGGGCACTCGTCGGCTCGGAGAAGCTCCACCGCCTCGCGTCCTGTTTTCTCAGCGTGACCCGGAAGGTCGAGAGAACGAGTGAACTCGAACCCGGAAGTCGCGTAGTCACCACGGAAGCTCGCCGGGTACGACCTCGTCTGCCGCTCGCCTCCCTCCATCGCCGTCGCGGCGATGCCGCCGCCGGTCTCGATGATGGTCTGCTCGATGTCGCTGCCCTCCGTGTTGACGAAGAGCTTGTCGTTCCTGAAGCTCATCATCGAGGCCGTGGCGAACCGGACCTCGGGGGCCTTCGACATGCCCTCGCACGACCTGGCCAGTATGTTGAGCTTCTCGGTCAGCGGCACAGAAAAGGGGTTCTCCTGAACCTCGTTTTCATAGACGTCGACGACGGCCTCCTGACCGTCGAGGATCACCCTGGAGTCCCCGACGCGTCCGCTCGCCCTCGCGATGGCCAGAGCCTGCTCGGCGACGTCCGCGACGGCTGAAGGCGTTGTGTCCGAACTCGAGGAGAAACCCCACGCTCCCCCGTCCAGCACTCGGATGCCGAACCCCTCCGACTCGGTGACGGAGCCCGTTTCCATCTCGCCGTTCTTCATAACGAGAAGCTCCGTCGTTGTGCGAACCCGCCTGGCGTCGGCGTAATCGACGCCCTTCTTGCGAAGCGAGTCCATCGCTTCCTTGAGCAACTCCTTCAAGAGTGCACCTCCTCTGCTCCGACCGCACGCACGCGAGCCGGTCGCTACCACTGGTCATCTTCGACGAGGCACTGCGCGGCGAAAGCCGCGGTCGCGCCGTCTCCGACGGCCGTAGAGATCTGTCTCAGCAGCTTCGAACGACAGTCGCCCGCCGCGAGAATGCCCCTGACGTTCGTCTTCATGTCGTTGTCTGTCAGTATGAACCCGTCCGGCGCCGTATCGACGATGCCGCCCAGGAACTCAGTCTTCGGCTCGAGCCCGACGAAGAGGAAGACGCCTGCGACCGGATGAGTCGTCTGCTCCCCGGTCTTCACGTTCTTGAGATCGATGGATTCGACACCACCGGCGCCGTTGATACGCTCGACCACACAGCTGCAGAAGCACTCGATCTTCTCGTTCTCCTGAACGCGCTCCCGGAGAATGGGCACCGCCCGGAACTCGTCGCGCCGGTGGATGAGATAGATCTTCGTCGCGAAGGTCGTGAGGTACAGAGCTTCCTGCAGCGCGCTGTCGCCACCGCCCACCACGGCGATCTCGAGGTCCTTGTAGAACGGCCCGTCGCAGGTCGCGCAGTAGGACACGCCTCTGCCCAGGAACTCCTCCTCGCCGGGAACGCCGAGCTTCTTGTAGGCCGTCCCCGTCGCCACTATCACCGAGCGGGTCTCGAACGTGTCCGAACCGGCGCTCACGACGAAGCCGTCGCCCCTACTCTCGATCGAGGTTGCCGGCGCCGTCTTCAGCTCGGCCCCGAAGCTCGCCATCTGCTCGCTCATCGCCGAGATCAGCTCGGTGCCCGTCGTCGGCCCGACACCGGGGTAGTTCTCTATGTGCGAGGTGACGACAACCTGTCCACCGGGCATCATTCCCTCGAGAACCAGCGTCCTGAGCCTCGACCGGCCCGCGTAGATGCCGGCTGTCAGACCGGCCGGTCCCGCTCCTATCACGACGACGTCGTACTTCTCCATATCCGACTCCTGTGTCCGCGTCTGGGAATCAAACAGGAGCATATTATAGCGGAAAGGGGAATGGCGCGCCAGCCACGAGTCCGACGTGCGTCGGGGCCCGCCGGGCGCCGACCAGCCGGGCACGCCTCGCCGAACCACCCACCATCCGACCGGCCGGGCACGCCTCGGCGAACCGCCCACCATATAGAGGAAGGGGGCCCGCATCGCGAGCCCCCTCGTGAACCTCAATCGTCGGCCGTGCCGGCCTCCTGCCGCGCGCTTACGGAATTATGCGCGGTGTGATCTTGATCAGAAGGTCGGACCTCTTGACCTGCGTGGCCGTGTGCCTGAAGAGGTAGCCCAGAATCGGGATGTCACCCAGAAGCGGCACCTTCGTGATGGTCTCGGTCTCGTCCTCACTCAGGAGACCGGCGATCACGAACGTCTGCCCGTCCTTGACGCGGACCTGCGTCTTCACCGTCCGCTCCTTCGTCCACGGGATCTCGTCGTGCGGACCTCTGAACCCGACGATGGTGCTGACGCTCGGCTCGACCGTGACGGTGATGTGGCCGTCGCCGGCCGCCCGCGGCGTGACCGTGACCGATACGCCCACCCGCTCCTTCTCCACCTGAACCTCAACGACGCCGCCGGTCGTCACGTTGGATACCGTGTAAGGAATGACGTCGCCGATGTGAATCTCGGCCGTCCGGTTGTTGAGGGTCGCGAGCTTCGAGTTGCTGAGGACCTTCGCACCGCCCTCCTGCTCGAGGAGGTCCAGCGCGAGCTCGAGCGCCTTCGCCTGGCGGTAGACACTGCTCGCGTCGAACCCGCGGCCGATGAAGGGCATCTCCCCGGGCAGCTCGTCGTACCCCGAATCCTCCGGCGGCCCGCCGCCGAGTCCCGGCTCGGCGAAGATGACGGTCTGGTGCATGATCTTGTTCCAGTCGATACCCAGCTCGAACATCCTGTCTGTAGCAATCTCGATGACCTCGGTCTCGAGCATGATCTGCACGGGAGGCACGTCGAGATCGTCGACGATTTGCCGAATCTGGTCGATCATGCCGGGCGTCGCCACGACCACGAGCCGGTTGCCGCCCGGGTCCGCCGCGACCCTGTCCGCGACCTTCTCGACGAGGGGCACGAGCTCGAAGGCGTCCGCGTACTGGATCTCGATGACGTACGACGAGAAGCCCGTGTCCTGCGTCAGCTGCGCCTGCGGGGCGACGAGCACTGAGTCACCGATGCGCTCGTAGCCCAATCCTGCCGCGCGCACGATGAGGTTCAGGGCCTCCTCGACAGGCGTGTCGGTCAGGTGAATCGAGATCTCCCTCGTCTCGACGTCGGTGCTCGCCACGATGTTGAGCCCGCTCTTCTCCGCCAGCACGCTCAGAATATCCATGAGCGGAGTACCAGTAGCGTGCAGTGTTATCGGCGTGTCCCCGAGATCACTCGCGGCCATCGACGGGGCGACACTGGCCATCAACAGGGCCACAGCAACTACGACAATCGAAATCTTCACGGTAGCATCCTCCGGTTGTTCCCGGGGTTAGAACGGGTATTTCTTCGTCCCGGCCTCACCCTCTATCGTTACTCCGTCTGGTTCAATCGCTGTCACACAACCTCCGGTGATCTCGTCGCCCACCTTCACGCTGATGCTCTCACCGCGAAGCGTGAGGAAGGCCCGTGGATCGCCGTCGCTGAGGAGCACCGCGGTCACCGTGTACGACGGCCACCTGGGGGCCCTCGGCCGGGTCGACGTCGAGGCGGGCCTAGGCTTGGGCGTGGTCTTGTACATCACCATCGGGTCTCGGTCGTCGCGCGTCACTGCCTCCTCCCCACTCGATTCCTCCATGTCCCCCATAAGCATCGCGACCTCGGTGCCCTTGCTCTGGATCTCTCCGGCGTCCGTCTCAGCAGAGGCGCAGACGGTGCGCCCGTCGCTTACCGCACCCGTGATCGCACGTGTAGCCACGAACGCGGACGCCGCGGTCGCCAGAACCGCCACCAGCACGATCACTGTCGTCTTCCTTTTCATGGAACCTCCAAACGTGTCGGGACCCGGTCCGGATCGTCTAGTGTCCTATGACGGTGACCGTCAACATTGCCGAGTGATTGCTCCCTCGCCTCACCTGTCTTGAGCGAAGCTCGAACGAGTTGACTATGACGACCTCAGGCAAGAGCTCCATATACCTGAGGAAATTGGCGAACTGCCTGTACCCGCCCTCGACCTCCAGCTTGAAGATCCTGCGGGTGTACGACCCGTCCTGCACCACGCGTCGAGGTTCCACGCGTGTCAGAACCATACCTGCGCCCTGAAGCTGCCGGCTGATGTCGGACAGAAACCGCTGCTCCCCCTCGTTCACACCCTCGACGTCGTCGGGCAGGAGGTCGAGAATCCGTTCGAGCTCGACCGAGTGCCCGGCGACGTACGCGTGCTCGCTCTCAGCGATGGCAAGCTCACGGGTCAGTTCCCTGAGCCTCTCCCTGCGAGGACGGTACACCGTGCCGTCTGCCACGAGGAGAAGTGCACAGATAACTATGATGATCAGAACGCCCACCCAGCTGCGAATTCCCATTGCTCGCCCTTGTCCCTCACTCATCGCCCAACGGGCAGAATATCTCGAATTCCATGTACTCGTCGTCCGTCGTCTGCTTCCATCTGGAGGTCACCAGCTTGACCTCCGAGAAGCTCTCCGCGAAAACCGGTTCGTTCCTCACGGTCACGAGGAACTCCATCAGCTTGGCAAGGCTCTCCTCCTTGCGCCCCGCCCGAAGTCGCCCTTTCATATGGAACCCCGGCGTCCTGCCGCGGGCACCGACCAGCGACCCCTCACTGAGCCTGAGTTGTGTGAACCACAGCTCACGCGTAGCGAGCCTGGAGGACGCCGCAAGGATGCTACTCCACCTTATCCGGGCGGCGCGGGTCCTGATGAGACTCAGCTCCTCGTCGGAGATGGTGTCCGTCGCTCTGCCCAGCAGTTCCCGCAACGCAACATTGGCCGTCTCGACGCGGGCGGCCTTGCCCGTTAGCTCTTGCTGAGTCAGCACGACCGCAAAGATGAAGAACCCGGAAACCACGATGCTGACGCCGGCCAGGAAAACGACCAACGCGAGTTGACGCAGCTTCCGTTTGATCTCGACCGCTCGCTCGCTCCGCAGGCGGTACATGTTGACCCTGAAGAGCACCGGGCTATTTCCTCCTCGCGAGGCTCATCGCCAGGGCGAATCTCGGGCCCTGGGGTAACAGACTCTCGATATCGATCTTGGCCTCGGCCAGGTCCTGTAGTGGATTGAGGACCTCCGTCGGAACCTTCAACGCATCCGTGAAGCGCTCCGCCACACCCTCTGCCAGCGCACGCCCGCCGCTCAGGTAGATCTTGTCTATGCCGCGTCTCCCGGTCTCGCTGTTGTAGAAGGCCAGGGAGCGCTTCACCTCTTTGAGCACGAACGTCTGCCACCGGCGACGCGCTTTCTCGCTCTCACCCTCTCCGCCAGACGCGGCGGCGCTGCCGGCGCCGGTCGTGGCCGGCATGCTGACAGAGCGAACCAGAAGAAGTCCCCCGGCGCGGTAGATGGACACGCTCAGCGTGCTCGCCCCCATCTCGACGGACGCCACGGCGCCGTCCTTGACGAGCCCCTGCGCACCAAGCTCGTTCATGAGAGCGAGCGGCACGATATCGACGGCGGATGGCTCCACACCTGCATCGCACACGAGCTCGACGTGACTGTCGATGTGACGCTGTTCCACGGCGGCGAGAAGAACGTGCATCTCGTCCGCCTCTTCGCCCGCCTCGCGCGCCAGCAGCTGGAAATCCAGCACGAACTCCGAGGCACCGAAGGGCACGTGCTTCTTGGCCTCCCAGCCGATGGACTCCGCCAGGTTGGGATTGGCCATCTTCGGGAAGGTCACGTGCTTGACGCTGACGCTGGGCCCCGCGACGGCCGTGACCACGCGGCAGGACAC
>DAOWCM010000299.1 GCA_030639555.1 Candidatus Eiseniibacteriota bacterium
GGGCGTCACGATCTGGCGACCCGTGTACCACGTGGCCCTCGGACCCGGCGTAACGATGACCTCGAGCTTGGCGTCTGCCGCCATCTGCGCGAAGTCCTTCCAGTCCTGCTTGGTGAAGTAGGTCGCGCCCATCACCATCGAGATCATGCGGTGGAGCGGGATATCGCGCTTGCCCATCTCGTCGATCGCGGCCTCGAGCACGTTGAGACGCTCGATGCCGGAGATCTCCATCCGGTACCACGCTCCGTCCGGGAAGCGCTTCTTGCTCGTGGGAAGATCGCGAGCATCGGTCCCCGGAACTCCGTGCTTCTCCATCAGCTTGCGTGTTGCGGCCAGCGGCATGCGTAGCTCCTTTCCGGTGGGAGACCGTCTCGCGCTCCAGCGCTCGGGGCCCCACACAGAGTGGGTTTGCTCCGACTGGGTTCCATGACTTTCGAGCAGAACAAGAGTCTAGCAGAGGCGGATGGGGGCTTCAATGCGTTTTGGGCAACCAACATACGGCCCCTGAAGGCCGGAGACCACGAACGGAGCCGTGCTTGACATGAGCGCCAAGCAGTAATATGCTAGATATATTCTTGACGTATTGAAACATGAGAGCCTTGCCGCTTCGACGCCGGTGTGCGTGGCGCGCGCAGGCGCAACCAGTTGATGGCGCGCCGGAGAGCAACCTCCGGCCAAGGAGGAAGCCATGAGAACGACCGTGGGAATCATGCTGCTCGTAGCGTGTCTGCTCGCGCCCGTGGCCGCCCAGGGCTACTGGGTCATCGTGGAACAAGGCGGGCCCCCATACACCTACCCCACCATAACCGAGGGACTGGCCGCCGCCCTCCCGGGCGATCACGTTCGCGTTAAGCCGGGCACCTACTCGGCTTCGACCGGCGAGACGATGCCGATCATCATGAGGTCGGGCGTCACGTTGATGCCGCACGAGGGGCTCGGCACCGTGATCATTGACGGTGAGGGTCTCACGCGCTGCATGGAGTGCATCAACCTGAGCGGCACGACGAAGGTAGAGCACATCATCTTCACCGGCGGCTCGGCCGTGAACGGCGGCGGCATGTGGATCGGCGGCTTCGAGTCCAACGTCTCGCCGAGCATAAGAGGCTGCATCTTTCGTGACAACGACGCCAGTCAGCTCGGCGGAGGACTCTACGCGGACCAGACTTCGCACTGGGCGCTTCTGCGCGAGTGCCGGTTCTCCAGCAACACGGCCGTGCATGGAGGAGGCGTCTACGCCGTCGGCAATGGTCCGATAGGTATGACGCGGTGCGTCTTCGACGGAAACTCCGTGACCGGCTACGGCGGCGGCCTGTACGTGAAGTTCCCGGAGCTCGACAGAGACCCATCTCGCATCTACGGCCTGAGTAAGCTGACGTTCGCCGCGAACTCGGCCGCCCTTGGCGGCTCTGCACTCTACACAGATCCCACCCTGCACTACCTCTCAAACTCGATCATCGCGTTCAATACGTCGCACAACGACCCCATCATGTGCAGCGAGTACGCAAACGTCCAGCTAGGGTGCTGCGACGTGTTTGGCAACGCGGGCGGTGACTACGTCGGGTGCATCGCGGGGGAGCTAGGCACTGACGGGAACATCTGGAACAACCCCGAGTTCTGCGGCGTGGAGTACGAACCTGATGACCCCTACACGATAAACGTCAACTCACCGTGCGCCGACGAGAACAACGGGGAATGCTCCAATATGGGAGCGCGGCTCGTCGGGTGCGGCATTCCGTACCTCAACTTCAACTTCTACTGGCTCGAGTACTACATCCCATTCGGCGAGGAGTTCTGCCATAACCTCATCTTCGAGAACGGGGGCGATCTGGCGCTCGACTGGCAGCTCTTCGCGTACGAGGGAGTGCTTGAGCGAGGCTCCGGCGGGCCGGACGCATTCGGCTACCGGTGGGGCGACAGCGACAAGCCCGACGGTCCGTCGTTCGAGTGGAACGACATCTCCAGCTACGGCACGCAGGTCACGCTGGGAGACGACGACGCAATGCTCGTTGTCCTGCCGTTCTCGTTCCCATTCTACGACACGAGCTGGTTCGAGTTCGCGCTCTCCTCGAACGGTTACCTCACCTTCGGATCCGACTGGACGGCCAGCCTCAACGGACCCATCCCCGACCCCACCCAGCCGAACGAGTTCATCGCGCCGTTCTGGGAGGACCTCGACCCGTCGGCAGGCGGGACGATCCACTACCACTACAGCCCGGACGCCGGGACGTTCACCGTCCAGTTCACGGAGATCCCTAACGCGTCCTCGGTCGTGGGAGGCGTGTACACGTTCCAGGTCGTCCTGTACAGCGATGGGACGATCCGCTTCTACTATCTCTCGATGATAGGCTACGTGGAGGGCGCGACCATCGGCATAGAGAACCCGGACGGCACGATCGGCCTCCAGGTCGCCTACAACGAGCCGTACATGCACGACGACCTGGCAATCATAATCGACCTTGGCCCGCCGCCGCCCGCCTGGCTCTGGATGTCCCTGACGGAGGGAACACTAAGTCCCGGAGAGGAGGCGGTCTGCGAGTGCTGCGTCGAGGCAAGTGACCTCGAGGGCGGCATCTACGAGGCAACGCTCGTCATGGTGAGCGACGACTTCAACGTGCCGGTGCGGTACATCCCTCTCACCGCTGAGGTCTTCCCCACCGGCGTCGATGACGAGGTCGCTGCTCGTCTGACGCTCCGCGGCAACTACCCGAACCCCTTCAACCCGGGAACGAAGATCGCGTTCGACCTGCCGGAGCCGGCGCGCGTCAGTATGCGCGTCTACAACGCGGCGGGGCGCCTGGTTCGCTCGCTCCTGGAAGGCGTCGCGATGGAGCCCGGCCCGCACGTTCAGTCCTGGGACGGCCGGGACCGCGATGGCTCCGTTCTCGCGTCGGGGGTCTACTTCTGCAGGCTCGAGGTGAATGGTGTCTCTCTGGGTGGGAGGATGGTCCTTCTCAAATAGAGGGCCCCGCACGCCCGAACGGCAACGCAACGAAGACGGCCCGCCCGATGGGTGGGCCGTCTTCTTGACAAAGCAACAGACGTGCGACTCGCGCCTGGGGACCGCCGCACGTGTTCCGCGCGGAGCCGGCCCCGCCCGTCCCACTCGCCCTGCGCCGAACCCCCTTGGCCCTCACCCAGGCCGGCCCGCGCGTACCCCTGACGGCTTTACACCGCCCTCGCAAGCCGCTAGAATAAGTGGTTCGCCGCAACGCAAACGACACATCCATCAAAGGTCAGCAGTCCCGGCCCCGGGGGCCGAGAGCCCCGCGTCGATCGGGAGACATACCGAACCGTCAGGAGCAGCTCATGCGCGTTCTTCTCTCAGGCAACGAGGCCGTGGCGCGAGGGTGCTA
>DAOWCM010000390.1 GCA_030639555.1 Candidatus Eiseniibacteriota bacterium
AGGGATGCAGGGAATGAGGACCTACGAGGGCACGTTCATCTTCCGCCCGAGCCTCGACGAGGCCGGCCTCACGGAAGAGATAAGCGAGGTCGAGGAGCTCATCACCGCGGAAGGTGGCGAGATCAAGGAATGGGACAAGTGGGGCAAGCGCCGGCTCTCCTACGAGATCAAAGGTGAGCACGACGGGTACTACGCGTTCCTCACGTTTGAAGCGGACCCTGCGGCCATCGAGAAGCTCGTGGAAGCTTATCGCCTGCGGGAGAACATCCTCCGCAACATGAACATCGTGATGGGCGAGTAGCAAAGGTCTGCTCGGACTGCAATCCAGGATCTCAGGAGGCACAAATGGCCAGACATGAGAGGCACGGCAAGTTCTGCCGGTTCTGCCAGGACAAGGTCGTGAAGATCGACTACAAGGATGAGAAGCGTCTGCTCCGCTTCGTCACGGAGCAAGGCAAGATAATACCACGCAGGGTGACGGGAACCTGCGCAAGACATCAGAGACAGCTGGCAGTGGCGGTGAAGCGCGCCCGCCAGATCGCCCTTCTGCCGTTCGTCGGCCGGCATCACAAGCATGGTTAGGCCGGCAGTGGAAGGCCGTCACAGGGAGGTGGACCCGCAATGAAGGTCATACTGGTCGAGGACATTCACCAACTGGGGTCGAGAGGGGACGTCGTCACGGTCAAGGACGGCTACGGGAGAAACTTCCTGATCCCGTCCGGCAAGGCATTTCCGGCCACGCCGGGAGCGCTTGCGCAGCTCGAGATCAAGGTCCAGGTGGATGAAGCACGCGTAAAGAAGGACAAGCGAGCCGCGGAGCAGGCAGCGGAACGGCTGAAGGGTGTGTCCTGCACCGTGCGCGTTCAGGCCGATGAGGGCGACAAGCTCTACGGCTCCGTGAGCGAGAGAGAGATCGCCCAGGCGCTGGACGAGCAGGGCCACGAGACGGACCCGAACAACGTGATCATGGAAGAGCACATCAAGCTGCTTGGTGTCTATCCCATCAAGATCCGCCTGTTCAAGGATGTGGAGGCGGAGATCAAGGTCTGGGTCATCAGGGAGTAGGAAGCGGCAAAGCCGCGCTGTCCGTGGCGGGCTCGCACGACAGCATTCGCCAACGAACAAGCAGGGAGGAGCACATGTCGAGGAGTCTCACGATCGCTGCGCTCTTGCTCGTCGTTCTCGGCGCGGGGATCTGGTGCGTCGGATGCGATTCCGGGCGTGACGACGAGATCGTGGCCAGAGTCGGACGAACGAATATCACGAAGACCTATCTCATGCAGAAAATGGCCGAGCTGCCGCCGTTCTCACAGCAGCAGTTCGCCGGGCCCGAGGGGACGATCGCGTTTCTCCACAGGCTGGTGGATGAGGAGGTACTCTATCAGGCAGCCATCAAGGCGGGGCACGACCGGGACCCCGAGGTTGTGAGGGCACTTGAGGCGGTCAAGCGCCGCGCGGTGATCCAAGCCTTCTACGCACAGGGTATCGAGGCCACGACGGTGGTTTCGGATGAGAAGGTCCAGACGTACTACGACGAGCACAGCGAGCAGTTCCAGCGTCGCGGGCGCGTCAAGTTCCGTCAGATCCTCGTCCCGACCCGAGCGGAGGCGGACGCCGCCAGATCGAGAGTGCTCGGGGGAGAGGATTTCGCGTCGGTCGCGCGGGAGGTTTCGACCGATTCCGCGACAAAGAACGCCGGCGGGCTCATGCCTTCCATCATGCAGGGGGACGGCGCGCCAAACGCAGGCTTGGACGCCGCGTTCATCGAGCGCGTCAGAGAGTGGAAAGCCGGTGAGGTCAGCGACCCGCTGCGGTCCGACAGAGGCTGGCACGTCGTCTTCATCGAGGAGAAGGTCGACGGGGGAACCAAGCCTCTGGAGGAGGTTCGCGAGCAGATCGTGAAGAGCCTGCTGCCCGCGCAGACGCGGGAGAGATACGAGGAGGTCCTTGCGGGCCTGAAGGAAAGCTACGGTGTCGAAGTCAACGAGGACGTCTTCAGGGCCAAGCCCAGAAGCGAAGAGGAGCTCTTCACGCTTGCCCAGGAGACGGACGACCCGCTGACCAGGCTGAACTACTACTCCGAACTCGTGTTCAACTACCCCGATGGAGACCATGCGGCGGAAGCCCAGTTCATGATCGGGTTCATCCATGCCGAGGAGCTCTCGAACTACGAGGCAGCGCGTAATGCGTTCGAGAGAATGAAGACGCGCTACCCCGACTCGGATCTTGTGGCATCCGCCGACTGGATGCTCGAGCACATGGGTGAGGAGAACCCGCCCTTCGATGAAGGGGACGTCATCTCCCAGTAGCTGAGGGGGGGCGCGTGAGAGGATTCTGAGAGATGTTCCCACTCGTCGC
>DAOWCM010000067.1 GCA_030639555.1 Candidatus Eiseniibacteriota bacterium
ACCTGGGATTCGGGTGGACAGATCGGCTTCATCAGGATCGAGTACTCGACTGACGCCGGTTCGAGCTGGGCGAGCATAGTGGACGGCACGCTGAACAGCGGCGTCCACCCGTGGATCGTCGATGCACCGCCATCGGACAACTGCCTGGTCCGTGTGAGCAGGAGTGCGGATCCCGGCACCAATGACACGAGCGACTGGGCGTTCTCGGTCTACCAGGAGATCAACTGGCTGTCGGTGGCGCCCGTGACCGGTGACGTGTCTGTGGGGGGCCGTGCCAACGTCGAGGTCACGTTTGATGCCACCGGCCTTGGTACGGGCGACTATTACGCCGACATTATCGTCTCGAGCAACGGCGGAGACCCGGTGACCGTTCCGGTCGCACTGCACGTCGGCGCGACGGGCGTCGACGACGGTGAGTTCGACACGCCATCGATGTACGTGCTCAAGGGCGTGAACCCGAATCCGTTCAATCCCGTGACTACCGTGACCTACGGAGTTCCCACGGATGCCTCGGTCCGCCTCGCCATCTACAGCGTCGCCGGTCGTCTGGTGCGCACGCTCGTCGACGGGGAAGTCGGGGCCGGCCACCGCACTGTCGTGTGGGACGGCCGTGATGACCATGGGCGCGAGGTCGGGAGTGGTGTGTACTTCTGTCGGATGGAGGCCGCGGGCTTCGACGACACCGCGAAGATGGTGTTGATGAAGTAGCGGGATCGGTGCCGCTGAAGTAGCCGCGTGGGCGCCGGTGAAGCGACACTGTGACAACTGCGCGTTACACTGAGGCGGGCGGCGGCCGAACCGGAAACATCGGGGCGACCACGCTCGCCTCAGTTTCTTTCAACACGGAGGTTCCAGATGCCAGTTCGTCCTCTCATCTTAGCCGCCGCCGTACTGATGATGGCACTGCCTTCCGCTGACAGTTGGGCCGACGCCGTGGTGGCCGACCACACGATCGTCGCCTCCTTCGAGCACATCCCCGCTGCGACGGTGGAGGACGTCAAGACCGGTTTCAGGATGTTCTACGGCCACACATCGCACGGAAGCCAGATCGTGACCGGGATGTCCATGGTTCGAGATGAAGATCCTCTCTTCGACTTCAACAACGGCCCCGGCACATTCCAGTTCAGCGAGTACAGCGACGATCTCGGTCACAACGGAGATGTGTCCTGGGTTCCGATAACGCGCGCGAGGCTGGACGAACCGGGTTCCGACATCAACCTCGTGATGTGGTCGTGGTGCGGGGGAGTCTCGGACAACACCGAGGAGGGGATCAACACCTACCTGAGCGCAATGGACGGCCTGGAGCAGGACTACCCGGATGTGGTGTTCGTGTACATGACCGGGCACCTGGATGGAACCGGGCCCTCGGGTAACCTCTACGTGCGCAACAATCAGATCCGGGACTACTGCGTAGCCAACGACAAGGTCCTGTTCGACTTCGCCGACATCGAGAGCTACGACCCGGATGGTGTCTGGTATCCGGACGGGGGAGACGGCTGCGAGTGGTGCTACGAGTGGTGCGCCGCGCACACGTGTCCGACCTGCCCCGCGTGCGCACACTCCCATTGTTTCAACTGCTACCTGAAGGGGAAGGCGTTCTGGTGGATGCTTGGCGCGGTGATCTCCGGCATGGACGCCGGTATCGACGACGGCAGGGTCGGCCCGAGGCTGGCCCCCAGCTGCCCCAACCCATCGGGCGCAGGTTCTGAGATCACCTTTAGTCTCCCGTCTCCTGCAGACGTCAGGATCGATATCTACAACATGCGTGGACAGAAGGTCGCGACGCTTCTTGACCGCCACGTGACCGCGGGGGACCATTCCGTGCGATGGGACGGTCGAGACAGCCGGGGTGCCGACGTTGGAAGCGGTGTCTACTTCTGTCGGGTGGAGGCGGATGGCTTCGACGACACCGGGAAGATCGTGCTGATCAGATAGTCGCGCGCGTCCTCAATGACAGCTTTCCGTAGCTATGGTATAGCCCTGCAGCGGCTCTCTCCTGAACACGATTGCGCTCTCCCGCGTCAGAACGTAGGGGTGTATACTACGAGCACAGGCGGGACTGCCCTTCTTGGGAAGGCTGTCCGCCCGTCCATGCTTACGTCTGCAGCGCCATCGAGGAGGTTACCCCTTGTCAAGGACCTACTCCGCACTGAGCATCGCGGTTCTCCTGGCCTTCGGCGCCTACGCCGCGGAGGTTGTGCCGCTGAACGAGGCAGTTGATATCCTCTCGGTGGAGCTCTCGGAGTCCGGGCCCGACCGAACCGTCATCGAGTACAGGCTCGGGAGTTTCTCCACGGATATCGTCGAGATCGGCGGGAAGGTCTATCACACTGTGACGCTGGGCGGGGAGAGCCGGAGCCTGGAGAAAGGGCTTCCCGGTCTTCCGAACGTAGCAAGGAGCATCGTCATTCCGGACGACGCCGAGATGTCCGTGCGTGTCATCTCATCTCACTACGTCGACTACCACGACATCGATGTGGCCCCGTCCAAGGGGGAGATCCCCAGGACCATAGACCCGGCCCTGGTCCCATACGAGTTCGACCCGTTCTACACCTCCGACACCTGGTATCCGTCCAGACTCGCGGACGCGAGGGCGCCATACATTCTACGCGACGTGCGCGGCATGGTCGTCGTGCTCAACCCCTTCCGGTACAATCCGGTCAGTCGCACGTTGCGCGTGTACGACCGCGTGACGGTGGAAATCGAGCGAGCAGGTCCCGGGAAGGTGAACGTGCTGTCGCATCGGCCGCCGAGGGGAGTGACGCCGGAGTTCGCCGGCATCTACGAACGTCATTTCCTGAACTTCGATGGCGCCGGAGTCGCGCGCTACACGTCGGTGGGCGAGGTGGGAAGCATGCTCGTCATCGCGTACGGCGACTTCATGACCGCGATGGAGCCGTTCGTCGAATGGAAGCGCCAGATGGGCGTTCCGTGTGAGATGGTCAGCGTGACGACCGCCGGGGGCACGGCGGTCGCGATCCAGAGCTACATTCAGAACTACTACGACACGAACGGCCTGACGTTCGTGCTGCTTGTCGGAGACGCCGAGCAGATCCCGTCGCTGAGGGCCAACGGCGGCACGTCTGATCCGTCCTTCTCGCTCGTGGCGGGTTCGGACACCTACCCGGATCTCTTCGTGGGGCGCTTTTCGGCCGAGACGGTCGCGCAGGTGGAGACCCAGGTGCTCCGCTCGGTGGAGTACGAGAAACTGCCCCAGGCCGGAGCGGACTGGTACCACAGGGGCACCGGCATCGCCTCCAACCTGGGAGAGGGCGACGACGGTGAGTACGACGACGAGCACATGGACTTCATACGCGATGATCTTCTGGGGTTCACCTACACCGAGGTCGACCAGATCTACGACCCCGACGCGGACCCGCCGACGGTCGCTGCCGCCCTTAACGAGGGCCGGAGCATCATCAACTACGCGGGACACGGTTCCTACCTGGGCTGGGTTTCCTCCGGTTTCGCGAACTCCGACGTGAACGCGCTCACGAACGACAACATGCTTCCGTTCATCTGGTCGGTGGCGTGCGTCAACGGCATGTTCTCAGGCCGGACGTGCTTCGCGGAAGCGTGGGTTCGCGCCACGAACGGGTCCGAGCCGACGGGGGCCGTCGCCACTCTGATGTCCTCGATCAATCAGGACTGGGACGAGCCTATGGACGCGCAGGACGAGATGGTCGACCTGCTCGTCACGGGCGTCAAGCGCACGTTCGGTGGGCTGAGCATGAACGGCTGCTGCCACATGCTGGACGAATACGGCGAGTTCGCCGAGAATGAGTTCCTCAGCTGGCACATCTTCGGAGACCCGTCCCTCCGAGTGCGCACCGACACGCCGGCGGCCCTGTCGGTCTCCCACGCGGCCTCCGCAACGCCTGGGGACCTGAGCCTCGAGGTGACCGTCGAGGGGGTGGAGGGCGCACTTTGCGCTCTCTCTCACGGGGGCGTCTCCTACGGCGCCGCGTTCACCGACGCCGGGGGCACTGCGGTCATCGATATCGAGGGCGTCCTTCCGGTCAACGAGGACGTTGCCGTCACGGTGACTTCCTTCAACGCGACCCCCTACTTCGGCAGCGTCCATGTGGGGGAGGGCTACGACGCGATCATCGATGCCGTGCCCCTCTTCCTCAGTGTCAGTATGGAGCCTGACGGAACAGCGACCGACACGCTGACCATCGGCAACACCGGCGAGCCTCTGTCCGTCCTTCACTACAGCATCGAGATCGCAGACTCGGGAATGACCAGGAGTTTCGACGGCTCCGGGATCACGGTCGCTCCGGCGACGTGCGAGCCTGGCGCCACTCTTGACCTGGTCTTCACTCTCGCGAACGAGAGCACGGACGGGGAGTGGGTGAACGGTGCGAGCCTCGACTTCCCGGACGGCGTGGTCGTCAACTCCTGCACCGATTTCCTGGTTTCGGACAGGGCACTCGCGTGGGGAGGCGCCTCGGGGAACGGAGCTTACGTGACGTGGGAGGGCGACTGGTGGAACGTCGTCTACCCCGGAGAGACCGCCGTGGCTACCCTCAATGTGACCGTTGATGCCGGGTTCACGGGGAATGTCGGGATCGTGTTCGGGCTTCAGGGCGACGGCTACGGCGAGCCGCCCCACTCCCTGAGCGGAACGCTTGTCATTGACTGCGCCATCGACCCTCTTCTTACGCTGCTCACACCCAACGGTAACGAGGTCTGGGGTGTGGGCGAAGCGCGCGACATCACATGGGACCCGAGCGGCGTGCCTCTTCTCGTTGACATACTTTGTTCGGTGGACGGAGGTGCCAGCTGGACGACGGTGGTGGCCGCAACCGAGGACGACGGCGAGCACACGTGGGTCGTGGACGCTCCGGTCTCGGACGACTGTCTGGTGAAAGTGAGTCTGACCGTGGATCCGAATGTGGACGACGTCAGTGACGCGTCCTTCTCCATCTACCAGCCGATCGAGTGGCTCTCCGTTATCCCGGCCGGCGGAGACGTTGTTGCGGGCGCGACAGCGTCCGTCGAGGTTCAGTACGACACCGCCGACATGCCTTACGGTGATTACTATGCGGACATCGTCATCACCAGCAACGGCGGTGAGCCTGTTGTGATACCCGTGACCCTGCGCGTGGCGTCGACCGGCGCCGACGACAGAATTCCGCAGAAGGCCGTCGTGTACGGTAACTACCCGAACCCCTTCTATCCGTCGACCCGCATCGCATTCTCGATTCCGGAGGCGACGCGCATAAGGCTCCTGGTCTATAACGTCGGTGGCCGGTTGGTGCGTACGCTCGTCGACAACGTGTACGGCCCCGGCCGCCACGCGATCCCTTGGGACGGGAAGGGCGCATCGGGTGAGGAACTTCCTGACGGGGTCTACTTCTACAGGCTTGTGGCCGGCGCCACTGAGCTTACGGGGAAGATGGTGATCCTGCAGTAGCCGCGACTTGGACTTGGAGCTACCTGCTCCGACAGACGGCGACGCAGCGCAACAGAAAGGGCCGCCCACGTCATGTGAGCGGCCCTCTCGCGTCCATCGCGACTGACCCGCAGGTCAGGCGTGCTTCGGTCTATCTCAGCACGATCATCTTCTTCGTGCTCGTGTGGCTCCCCGCCTCGAGGCGGTAGAAGTAGATGCCGGCCGGCACGTGCCCGCCCGCGGAGTCCGTTCCGTTCCACTCGACGCTGTGACGCCCCGCTGGGAACTCGCGGTCGACTACAGTCGTTATCTTCCTGCCCGCGACGTTGTATACGTTGATCTTCGTCCTTGCCGCTGTCGGCAGGTTGAAGGCCATCGCGGTCCCGTCGCGGAACGGGTTCGGGCTGTTCTGCCGCAACGCGAACATCGTCGGCAGCTCTCCGTCGTCGATGCCCGTCTGCGACAGGTCCAGGACCAGCGTCAGCACGTCGTAGCTATCGTACCTGCTGTCGGTGCTCGAGATGTGCAGGTCGAACTCCACGATCGCGTCGGCCGGCGACTCGACGATGGTCACGCGGAACGGCGAGGCGCTGTTGTCGCCGAAGTTGAGCGCCGCGATGTTGCCGAACGATCCGCTTCCGTTGTCAATGGTGACGTCCGGATCGGAGGTGGTGAGCGTGCCGGTCACGCTGTTGGCGAGCTCACTTCCGAGGTTCTTGAGGGTCACGACGATCTCGATCGTCTCCAGCGGCTGCGCGAGCCCGTCGCCGTTTCCGCCGGCGGTGTCATCGATCACGCTGCTGTCAATGACGAGCCACTGCGGCGGAACGTCGGGACCGTGCATCGTGAACCTCACGGCTTGGCCGCTCACTATCGGGGCCGCCGCCGGGTCGTACGTCGAATTGTAGAGGTACTGGATGCCGGTCGTAGCCGCCGGGTTCTCTATGCCCACGGTGCAGGAGTAGGGGAAGGCCACCGTCTGGTACTGCAGCACGATGTCCCCGTCCTCACTCGGGGCCGGGTAGAAGGCCGGATCGTAGAGGATGACCTCGAACGTCTCCAGGTTGCCGCCCCCGTAGTGGGCCACCGCGTCGAACTGGCAGATCCAGCGGTGGTTCGCGCTGTCGAAGTACTCGTAGACGTCGCCGCCCTCGGCGGGGTTCAGGTCCTCCCAGAACGGAGCGACCATCCCCACCGGGCCGTGGATGTTCGGGATCCCGGAGTTGTCGCCGAAGCGGTAGTCGTCGCTGCCGAGCGCAACGAACCCGTTCGAGCAGACGGAGATAGTGGTGTAGTACGTGCCGTAGTACTTGAATGTGAACGGCAGAGAGATGACTGTCGTCGCTGCGTCGGCGTCGATCTCGGATATGGTGTTACCGAGGCCCGCGATCTCGACCCAGTCATAGACAGGAGCCTGTCCGGTCCACACGTCGCCGGTGTCGTAGGCGTAGTAGCCGTAGGCGTCAGGCCCCGACGGGCCGCCCGAGGGATCTCCGCTGATCGTCACCGTGAGGCCGACGCTCTGAGCGTGCGTGTATGTGTCGGCGTCGCCCGTCACGGCGAGTGTGAAGGAGACTTCGTGACCCGGAGCGACCGTGGGGCTCACGCTGACGCGGAACGAGTTCGTCGAACTCGTTGCCGTGCCGCCGCTGCCCGCGATGACACCGAACTCACCCTCGGGATCCGTGACCGCCACGTAGGCGTCTGACGTCGACAGCACTCCAGACACGCCCTCGAGCCCTATGGGTCCCGTGTTCTCGAGCGTCACTGTCAGCCACGCCGTCTCGCCCGCCTCCAGCGAGCCGTCGCCGTCCCCGCCCGGTGCGGCATCGTCGATCACTGACGAGTCAAACACCAGATCGGCCGCCGACACCGTTACTCCCGGAACGCTCACGTTCCAGTAGGTGCGGCTTGCGTCCGTCGCTCTGACCGTGAGATCGAGCTCGTGCCCGTTCGGGCAGTCGGCGGACGGCGTGAACGTGAACGGAACGGCGTTCGGCACGGTGCTGCCGCTGGGAATGTCCCCGTAGCTGGACGTGCTGTCGCCCAGCGCGACGTAGGAATCGCCGGACCTGAGTACTCCCGACACACCGATCGCGCTCTCGGGGCCGGTGTTCTCGAGAGAGACCGTCAGCTCGATGGTCTCGCCGGGCGTGATGACGCCGTCGTTGTTGCCCGTGTTCGAGTCGTCAGCGATGTGGCCCGCGTAGGCGAGGTAGGGGCCCGTCGCCGTCACCACCGCGTGTCCCTCGTAGGGGTGCAGGTTGTGCCCCGTGACGGTGACCCAGACCGTGTCGGACGTCGCCGGGTTGATCGAGAACGATACGTCGCCGTTGACGTCCGTGTAGGCCGCCTCGTAGATCTCGCCGGGCGCGTAGGCGCAGACCAGCGCGTCCTGGATCGCCTCCCCACCGTCCTCCACGTGGACATCCAGGTTGCTCGGGCCGTTCGGGACCGACGGCGGGTGCGTGATGTCGGCGTAGATCGGGATCTTCGTCCACACGTCAAGCTCCGGGTCGCCCTGGCAATTCCAACCATTGTACTCGTAGGTCTGGGATGGGTAGAGATTGTACAGGTTGAGCTTGCCGCTGGTTGTGGCCTCGCCGGCCGTGTACATCTTCAGGTTGAATATGGCGTTGTAGAAGCCCTGGTTGACGGCGCTTCGGTAGTGGGCCACGTGGGAGGCCACGACCGACGTTCCCACGGATATGACGGAGCCCTTGGGCGCAGCGACCGTCCCGGCCTTCAACCACTTCTCGCACGGGTAGCCGTCGCCGGTGAAGTTGCCGCCGGCGCAGGTCGCCGCCATGAGGACCGGCAGCTTGTAGCCGGGATTGGTCTGGTTGGGGTCGCAATCGAACGGCGCCCACCAGTTGGAGACGCCCTGCCCTCTGAAGTTCAGGAAGACGCGGCCGTCGGTTATGGCGGCGTGCACGTCGTTCTTGTCGGAGCCGTTTCTGCGGAAGAGCGTGTCTATCTGAGCGAATCCCTCCCTGTCCATCAGGCCCCAGGCGAACCACGTGTCGGCGAAGTAGATCGCATCACTGGCATCGTAGTCCTCACGGACAATGAGACATCCGCTGCGGAACCAGTCCAGGTCGTGCATGTACGGCGTCTTCTTGTAGCCCAGCGTCTTAGCGACGAGAAGCTCGCACTGGGTAACGTTTTCGGCGGGGAGCCTCCCGACGTGAACGTCGACCAGGATGTCGCCGCCCTCGAGCGTCCCGTAGTAGTTGTCCATGTTGGATGTCGGTATGTACTCCGAGTCACCGACAAACAGGATGAACTCTGGCGGCACCGGCCACGTGTCGTACGCGGTCTGGATGTAGCTCTTGATGAGCGAGGTGCTCGAACCGATGACCGAGGTCTTCGCGATCTCGACCTCCATGCCGCGCTTGTGCTTCCACTCGGCCAGAGGCAGGATGGTGTTGTAGAAGTTATCGTGCGTGATGATGAGGTACCTGCCCCGGCTGTCGTTCTCGTAGCGCGGCCTCACGAAGTCGTAATTGGCGATCGAGCTCTCGTAGAGGCTCTTGAACGCGCGGGACGGCGGGCGCGTGCTGGTCTTCACGTTGATGCGCCCCGCGGAGGAGTAGTCGAGCTCCACCAGAAGGCGCCTGGTCACTCGGAGTTCCTGCGTGCTCGCGTCGTAGGAAAGAGGGAAGACGCGGAGCGGCACGACCCTGAAGTCGCGCATGATGGCGGGCTCGCCGACCTCCGCCTGAGCAAGGGAGAAACCCTTCCTCGCGTAGGCGACCTCGTCCAGCAACAGCGGCTGGTCAACAGTCCAGTCGTCCGCCCGGGCGGGGATGGGTGTGATCCCCTGGAGGATATCATGACCTTCCTCGAGGATGCGCAGCTCCACGCCTGCCGCGTGCGGGATCGCGATGAGCGTTCCCGCAACCGACAGCAGCGGCTCGCCGGGTTCGCCCAACGGGCTCGCGCCCGGGACGCGCACGATGTCGAATGTGCGGCCCTGGATCTCAACGCTCCTGGTCTCGTGCGCCGGGAACAGCACCTCGATGAGCGTGCGGCTGGCGTCTGATTCGATAACCCGGAATTCGAGCTCGCTCCACGCCGCCGGTGATGCGACTTCCGGCAGTGCGGCAACGGCCGTCAGCGCCACTGCCAGGATCGTACATGTCAGCGCGGTCACGACGGCCGGACTGCCCGGACGCAGCGTACGCGAGAGCGTTCTCAGCATC
>DAOWCM010000350.1 GCA_030639555.1 Candidatus Eiseniibacteriota bacterium
CGCCATGCCGGAGGGCGGCGCCCTGACGATTCGTACAAGAAACGTCAGGCTCGATGAAGCGCTCGATTCCGATGACACCGGCGCAAGGACCGGAGAGTTCGTCTGTATGTCCGTCGAGGATTCCGGCAACGGAATGGACCGGGACACCATGGGGCGGATCTTCGAGCCCTTCTTCAGCACCAAGGGACCGGGCAAGGGAACCGGCCTCGGTCTGTCAGTCGCATACGGGATAATCCAGCAGCACGAGGGCTGGATATACACGCTGAGCACGCCCAAGATGGGGACCACCTTCGAGGTCTATATTCCGGCCGCGAGCGCCGAAGCCGCGGCCAAGCCCATGTCGTGTCAGGAAGCGCAGGGCGAGCAGGCCAGCCCCGGAGAGCGGATCCTGGTCGTCGAGGATGAGGAATCCGTGCGCGACCTCGCAACAACGATTCTCCGCAAGCACGGATACGAGGTGTTCGAGGCCCCGAACGTGGCAGAAGCTCTGAAGATCTTCGAGCAGGAAGAGGGGCGTTTCGACCTGGTCTTCAGCGACGTGGTGCTCCCGGACAAGAGCGGCGTGCAGCTGGCAGATGAGCTCCTCGAACGTGCGCCCGGGCTGCGCGTGCTGATGAGCAGCGGGCACACCAGCCAGCGCTCACAGTGGGAGACCATTAAGGACAAGGGCCTCCCCTTCCTCCAGAAGCCCTATTCGCTCCCGGGCCTTCTGAGGATGGTGCGCGAGACCATCCAGTCAAGCTGACCCCCAGAGAACCCTCGCGTCGCCCGAACACACACCTGCCATCAAGCAAGCACGGCGCAGATCTCATGCCTGCGCCGTGTTCACGTACAGGTGAAAGCCCGCCGGCAGAGCCGACGGGCTTCCGAAGGGGAGAAGTGTAGTACCTCGATCTCGGACTACTGGTACATCGCCTTGATGCTGCCCCAGCTGGTCTCTTCTACCGGCGTACCAGCCAGCGGACCCTCGAACCAGACGTCGTCGATCATGACACCGGCGTCGCCGCCGGCACCCGGACCACATCCGTTCTCCGTGGTGTACATGATCCACAGGAAGCCACCCACGCCGAACGGCGGGACGTCAAACTGTGTGATGTCGAAGCCAACGTTGAGGCCCGTGCCGCCCCAGCCGTCGCAGGAACCGAAGTCGCCCCAGTACGACACGATGCCGTAGTAGTCGCCACCGGCCGTGCCGTAGAAAGCGCAGTAGTCGTTGTCGACCGTCGGGACCGCGAAGTGGACCGCCATGAAGGCCGTGCACGCCGCCGCGCCGCTGATATCAACGAGCGGCGAGAACAGGCCGTTCTGCAGCATCGGCGGGATGAGGCCCGTGTCGGCGTCGTCGCCGCACCACCAGCTGTGCGGATCCGAATACGCAGGGCACATCCTGTCGATCAGATGCCAGAAGTCACCGGCTGCGCCGGGGACGGCCGGAATCAGATTGACCTGGTCGTCGGCGTTGTCGTAGAAGTACACGTACCCGCCGAAGTAGTCAAAGACCTTGACGATGTCGCACATGAAACCACCACCGACGGACAGATACAGACCATCCTGATCCGACCAGGCGCCGTCCGACAGGAAGCGGAAACGCGCGTTGAGCGGATTGTCGTACGTGCCGAGGATGAACCCGTAGAGACCGATGTCGGTCCACGGGGCCGAACCGTCGTAGCCGCGGTTCAGGTTCACGAAGACACCCATGCTCTCGGCCTGAACGTACGTGTAATCGTAGCCAATCTCCGAATCGTGACGGAACGCGTAGGTCAGGATCGGATACGTGGCACCGGACAGATCGGTCGTTGGGATGAGCAGTCTGTCATCCCAGCTGTTGCCGTAGCCACCGTCGGCGTCATAGTCAAAGTTACCGCACCACCAGGAGTACGTGCCTTCGTAGGCCATGTACGCGTCTGTGTGGAAGTGCGGGGCCGCGCCGGCGCTGAAGTCCGTGCTGGACCAATCGCTGACGTCGCCTTCCATGTCATCATACCAGAACAGCTCGTTCGTGCGGCTCGGTCCCTGGAGCTCATGCGTCGGCGTAGCGACGGTGAGCTTCGCAGTGGCCATGCCCGCGAACAAAGCCATAATGGCCACAACGATAAACAGCTTCTTCATTCCTGTCCTCCCTCTCAGAGGTCCACCGTGATCACACAACTACCTGCAGGTTGCCCGGATACCGCGTAGCCCGCGGTCCCGTTGCCGACGCGGCCCGCGCTGGGCAACGACACTGCCCATCCACGCTCGCCGCATCGTCTTACCACTTAGGCACCCCTCCCCTGGGTTACGCGCAGATAGTCCGCGGCGAGTCGCTCACCGCCTCCAATCACAGAACCGGGAAGGCCCCTCGGCCTTCCCAACCACAAGATGAGTATACTATCATTCTAGATGTTTGTCAAGATATAGCCCGCCTCCTGTACTCCACCGCAACTTCCCTGCACTCCGGTGGTTGCGACTCACAGAGATCGTCTGTGCGCCGTCCGAGTCCCATTCAGCGTAATCTCGTAACAGCCTGCTGCACACGCACTTCTCGCAACACAACGTCTTCTAGACGCCCGTCAACATTTGCTCGGCTGAGGTGAGAAACGCGTGTCGCCCCCCCGTACACATATGGGGGCACCCCGTGCTCCCGCACGGGGTGCCCCCAACAACCGGCTTGTCACCAACCGTTCTCCGTCACTTCAGCATGATCATCTTGCGCGACGTCGTGAATCCAGGAGCCGCGATGCGGTAGAAATAGACCCCACTCGCGCACCGCTCTCCGGATTCAGCTCTGCCGTCCCAGACAACGTACCCGGCAGCACCTGCCTCGACCTCTGTGTCGAG
>DAOWCM010000388.1 GCA_030639555.1 Candidatus Eiseniibacteriota bacterium
ATCGCTCATCGATGGGTCCCGTCTCTCATGCCCTGTCCTTGAAGGCCACGCGCAGCTGCGCGCCGATCTGTTCATCGGTGTAGTGGATCATGGTGATGGCCCGCTTGTAGCACGTCGCCGCGCAGGTGCCGCAGCCCTTGCACGCGACCTCTATCATCTTCGCCTTCACGCCACCATCCGTATCGATCATCTCGATGGCCCCGTACGGACAGATGGACGCGCACATGCCGCACCCGCGGCACAGCTCCTCGTCCGCAAGCACGGAGACCGCCGGCTCCACCTCGACCTCGCCCGCGAGAAGCGGGATTGACGCCCTTGACGCGGCGGCCAGCGACTGCTCGACGCTCTCCCGGACGGTACCGGGCCAGCGCGCGGTGCCCGCCACGTAGATCCCGTCGCTGGAGAAGTCCACCGGCCTGAGCTTGACGTGGGCCTCAAGGAAGAACCGGTCCGCGTCCAGCGGGACCTTGAGGAGTCGCGAGAGCTCCTGTGCGCCGTCGTCGGGTACCAGAGGCGTCGCGAGAACGACCATGTCGCAGGGTATCTCGAAGTCCCGCCCCATCACGTCGCCCCTCACCCTGACGACGCCCTTCTCGACTGAAGGGGGCTCGTCCCCGGAGTAGCTGATGAACCTGTCGCCGGCCTCCTTGGCTCGCCGGAGGAGTTCCTCGTTCTCCAGGCCGTAGCACATGAGGTCGCGATAGAGAACGTGGACCGTGCTGGCAGGTTGAGCCTCCCTGATGTGAAGCGCGTCCTTGACCGCGACCATGCAGCAGATCTTCGAGCAGTACTGGCGCTCGGAGTTCCGGGCACCGGCGCACGTAATGAAAACGAAGCTCGAGCCCTTGAGCCGTCCGCCCGCGAGCTTCCTCTCGAGTTCGACGAGACTGATGACGCGCTTCCCGTCGTAGCCGAAGATCCCCTCTGGCAGGAGAGGATGCGCTCCCGTGGTGACCACGATGACGCCGCACTCGATCGAGAGTTCCTTCGCCTTCGATCGCACGGCGACGGAGTAGTTACCGATGTAGCCGGCAACGTCGGTGACCGTGGCGCCCGTGAGGACCTTCACACGTTCTTCCGCCTTCACTGCCTCGACAAGAGCCGACACATATCCCCCGGCGTCGCGACCGCTCGGGTGCAGCGTGTGAAGTCGTCCGACGAGACCGCCGAGTTTCTTCTCCCGCTCGACGAGAGCGACATCAAGGCCCTTCCGGGCGAGCGCCAGCGCAACGGTCATCCCGGACACGCCTCCGCCGATGACGGCGGCCCGCCTGAGCACGGGCGCGCGGATACGCTGCTGGGGTTCGAGCAGGCGCGCCCTCGCTACGGCCATCCGGACGAGGTCCTTGGCCTTGGCTGTGCCGGCGTCCCACTCCTGCTTGTGCACCCACGAGCAGTGCTCGCGGATGTTGACGAACTCGAAGAGGTACGGGTTGACGCCGGCGTCAGAGCAGGCGGCCCTGAACGTCGGCTCGTGCGTTCGAGGAGTGCATGCGGCGACCACGACGCGGTTGAGCCTGTTCTCGGTGATGGCGGTCCTGAGGTCCGTGATGCCGGCTTCCGAACAGGAGTAGAGGTTCTCACGCGTGAAGACGACGTCGGGCAGCGTCGAGGCGTATTCCGCCACGGCGCCGGCGTCCAGGAATCCGGCGATGTTCGTGCCGCAGTTGCAGATGAAGACGCCTACCCTGATCTCTTCCATCAGCTTAAGCTACCTCTTCCCGAGTGGTTCCCCTGCACCGGCCGCCCGGAGTGCTGATTCGTCTATCCCGCGATCGGCGCAGCAGGAGGCTACTTTCCCGTCAACCACGACGGCCGGCACTGACCGGATGCCCAAGCTCCTCGCACGCTCTGCCACTTCCGGCTCTGACATGCTGAGCACGGTTACGTCACACGACTCACACGCAAGACGCCGGACGAGCTCGACTGCATCCTCGCAGAATGAACACCCAGCGCTGAACACCTCGACTCGACGCGTGCTCGACATGGCATCCTCCTTGGACTCCAACTCCTGTGATTCCCGGCTGCTCATCTCCTGATCACAGGAGACGCAGCCGCCTGACTACCCCTTCGCTACCGGCGCGCCGCTCAGCGCGAGCTCGGAAGCTCTCGACGCGGCCGCGCTTGCTTGCGCCACGGACTCGGGGATGTCGCACGGCCCCTTGCAGAAACCGCAGGCGAAGACCCCTTCCGCGCTCGTGTCCGCGGGCGCGGCATCGTCCGTCACAACGAAGCCGTACCTGTCGACCTCCACCCCGAGCATGTCGCCCAGCGCGGCGGCGTCCGGGCTCGGGAGCGCCGCGGTCGCGAGGACGACCATGTCGACCATGAGCTTCTCGACCTTCCGTGTCCTCGTGTCTTCGTACCAG
>DAOWCM010000191.1 GCA_030639555.1 Candidatus Eiseniibacteriota bacterium
CGCGCGCGCCATCCACCAGGGCGGGCGCAGCAAGACCGGCAAGTTCGTCGCGCTGAACGCGTGCGCGATCGCGCGGCACCTGCAGGAGAGCGAGCTTTTCGGTCACGTCAAAGGCTCGTTCACCGACGCCGACCGTGACCGCGAGGGCCTGGTGCAGGTCGCAGACCGGGGGACGCTCTTCCTCGACGAGATAGGGGAGATGAGTCCACAGCTTCAGGTGAAGCTGCTCCGGTTCCTGCAGAACGGCGAGTACCGCAGGGTCGGGGAGAACATCACCCGAATCAGCGACGCGCGGGTCATCTCCGCGACCAACAAGGACCTGGCCGAGGAGGTCAAGGAGGGTCGGTTCAGGCGTGACCTCTTCTACAGGCTCTGCGCGGTGGTCATTGAGATTCCGCCCTTGAGGGACAGGCCGGACGACATTCCGCTCCTCATGGAGCACTTCCTCAAGCTCTACTGCGAGCGCGAGGAGAAGTCGATCACCGGGTTCAGCCGCGAGGTGCGCGAACTCTTCATGAAGCACGACTGGCGCGGCAACAACGTCCGCGAGCTCGAGAACGACGTGCGCAGAGGAGTAGCGCTGGCGGCCGACGGCGAGGTCATCGGCATCGACAAGGTCCGTCCGGAGCTCAGGGACCAGTACCAGATGGGGCTCCGCTCGGACGAGGCGCTGCGGCGCTCTCTCAAGGAAGAGGTCGAGGCGCTGGAGAAGAGCCGCATACTCGAGGCGCTGGGGCGGACCAGCTGGAACAAGCAGGCGGCGGCTGACCTCCTGGGCCTCTCGAGGCCCGGTCTCCACGCCAAGATGAGGAAGTACGGGATCGGGTAGTCCGACGAGACGACCCCGCTGGTCGAGTCGGTCGCCACACCCGAGCGAACACGAGATCACCACGCCCGGCGCCCCCGCGCCGGGCTTCTCACAGGCTCCCCGTTCACCGCTCAGACGCCGTCACGAACCTGACGGACCGTCCAGATCCTGACGCCTCTGCAAGAGCTTCATACACAGCGAGTTACAGTGGTCCACATTTCCAGCGCTCTCTGCACCGTCCGAATCGTGTCCTGAAGCTGAATCACCAACCGGAATCGCGCGGGCAGCGCGCGCTGTAACTTCCGATGAGACCGCTGGTTAAGACGGCATCGTGTTTCTCTGATCGGGCGACCACTTCTGGCACACCTGGCACACTTGATGCCCTAAAAGGGGGTGAGGGATTTGACAACGGAATACGGAAGGGGAGGCGGCCAGGGTGTTAAATAAGCAGGGGGGGCGAGTCCGGTCGCTCTTTGGTCTGCTTCTCCTTCCGTTCATAAGACGACCGCGGAAGTGCTCGCGGAGATGGCACAGGGGCTGAGAAAATGCCGAGAGCGGCGCAGACAAAAGTAATGGTCCTGATCCTGCTCATCGGAATCGCATCGCCGTTTCTCGGCTGAGTTCAAGACAGCTGCACACTGAGGAGCCACCGCAGCTGTAAGCGATATAGACAGTGTGAAGGGTTACCCCAGAAGAGCCGATAGCACCTGGAAGCAGCAAGCACCTACGACAAGGCTCTTCGCCATAGCTCCATCCCACGCAGTTGCCTTGGTCGGTAACTTGCTCTCACCTCACGCAGGGATGGAGTCAGCCCACTACGGCCGGCAGGCATCTCGGACGCTCTCCCGCACCAGACCTGCCGGCCGTTCCTCATCCTGGAAGCGTCACCACACGCTCTGTTCATCCCCGCGCCGGGCGCGCTCCCCAGCCGCCCGGCCCCGATTCCCCGGCGGAAGTGCCCGCAGTGCCCAGACCAGCTTCCTTCGATCCGGGAGCGGAGTGCAGGCTCGTTGCGCAACGCTTCAGTGAGACGCTGATGCGACCAGCAGGCCTGGCGTCACGCTCGGGGTCCGACGACCTGAACGGAGCGCCTCTCCGCGCTGACCGGGGAATCACGCCCGGGAACATCGTCATACTCCTGCCGTTCGCGCTGACGGGCGCGCTCCCGTTCGCGGACGCGCCGGCAGCGGCCCGGACGATGGCGCTCGGGAACGTGTTCGGCGCCACCCACTTTCTCCAGCAGGACAGATGGCTCGACGGGGACGAGCCCGTGAGTCCCGCGGGCGCGCGCCTCTCGGATGTCTCGTTCCTCCGTTTCGTGAGGGAATACTCGCGTCTGTTCCCGGCAGAGTCCGTCTTCTGGAGCCACTTCGACCGCTATCTCGAGGAGTGGTTCGCGAGCCTCGCGTGGGAGTCCGATGTGCTCCTGTCGGACGAAGGCGGGGAGGCCGTCGCAGAGGAACGGCTCGCCGATACGCTTCAGAACATCGGACGGAAGATGTCGCCTCTCAAGGCGACCGCGGCGGCGGTCGCCCTGCTCGCCGGGCGTGCGGACACGCTGCCGCGCGCCGAGCGTGTTGTCGAGTACTACCACGCCGGCTATCAGCTCGCGGATGACCTCGAGGACATGGAGGAGGACCTCCAGGCCAGGCGGTGGTCGACGGCGGCGTGGCTCATCGCCGCACGAAGCGGCCTGGCCACGCCGTCGGACGTGTCCGGAGCGGCCGAGCTCCTGCGGCTGGGCGCCCGGTCCGGTGCGCTCGACGAACTCGTGGAGCTCGTGTGCTCGTGCTATCAGAAGGCTGCCGGAGAAGCGGCCGTCCTCGGCGCGACGATTCTCGAGGCGCATCTTCGGAGGTCCCTCGACCGCGCCCGTCGGGTGCTCGGGCGCATGACACGCCGACTGACGATCGCGGAGCGGGCCGACGGCACGGCCACCGCCGCACCACCCAGGCCGCGCGCGGGCGCGGCCCGCGGGCTGCACGACTTCAGTGTCGGCGACGACGCGTTCGTGTACGACACGCGCTCCGGGCTCTTCTTCGAGGCCGACCGGCTGGCCGTGGACGTCCTTGGGTGGCTGCGGGGTGGGGCGTCGGACTCAGGCCTGGACGTCCTGCGCATGAACCACGGCCCCGGGGACGTCTCGGAGGCGCTCAGTGAGGTCTCCGTTCTTGCGGGAGTCGGAAGCGACACCGGGCGGGGCGCCGGCGCGCGCGCCCGGTTCACGATGCCCGGCGGTGACCTGCACTGCGCGGCCGGCCCGTCGTTGAGCGGCCTCGCGGCGGTCGCACTCAACGTCTCTGGCGGCTGCAACCTCTCATGCGACTACTGCTATCTCGGGCGCGAGCCCCAGCCGTCCCTTCTGATGTCCGACGAGACCGCACACAGGGCGGTGGACCTGCTGCTGGCGGAGTCGTTCGGGGAGCGCAGCGTGTCGGTCGTCTTCTTCGGGGGCGAGCCGCTGCTCAACGCCGGCCTCATCGCGCGCACCGCCGACTATGCCAGGATGCGAGCCGGAGACGAGGGGCGCGATGTCTCGTTTCACATGACGACGAACGGCACCCTCCTCACGCGGGAAGTGGCAGAGATGCTCCATGCGGCCGAAGTCCGCGTCCTCGTCAGCGTCGACGGGGCGGCGCCTGAGCACGACGCACACAGGCCGTTCCCGGACGGCGCGGGTTCATACCAAAGAATCGTCGAGAACCTCGGGCGGCTGCCCGAGGGGATGCGGCCCGGGGCCCGCGCGACGGTGACCGAGGACTCCGCCCCCTTGCTTGCGATCGTCGCGCACCTGAGGGGAATAGGGTTCGGTGTGGTCCACCTGGCGCCCGTGAGCGGGTCGCCGATGACGAATGGATTCGCCGACAGGCTTGTGCGCGAGTACGAAGAGCTCGCGCGTGCGGAGCTTACGGCCATCAGGAGCGGGGAGGCGCCGTCGGCGGGCTGCTTCATCGAGCCCGTGCTCGCGCTCGAGCTCGGGCGGCAGCGGCTGGCGCCGTGCGGCGCCGGCGTCCGCTACGTCTCGGTCGACCACGACGGGCGGCTGTTCCTCTGCCACCGGTTCGCCGGGGACTCGAGGCACTGCGTGGGCGACGTCGTGAGCGGGCTCGACCGCTTCGCGGTCGGGAGACTGCTCGATGGTTTCGCCGAGAGATCCGCGGGCTGCTCGGACTGCTGGGCGCTGGGCCTCTGCGGTGGCGCGTGTTTCCACGATGTTGAGAACGACCCCGGCAGGCCGGCGGGGCCCGGGTCGCGGCGGTGCCGCGTGACACGACGAATACTGGAGCTTTCGATGTGGCTCTACGCGTCTCTACCGGCGGCCGGGAGGGCGAGGCTGACGGAGGTGGCCCGGCTTGCGGCCCGTCCGGAGATCGCCGCCGCGCGCGGGTCGGGTGAGAAGCATGGGGGGAGCTTGGTTGGCATCGACAGGGAGGGGGGGAGGTGATGGGGATGAAACACCTGAAGGTCGCGAACGGGTTCGGCCGTTCGGTTCCCGGTGCGAAAAGGGAAGCGAGTGACATCTGCCTGGTCGACTACTCGCACTGCCCGAACGCCGATGTGTGCTGGATCTGCGACTTCAACGGGGGTTGTCCGACCTCGGATAGCTGCGTCATAGACGTCCAGTAACGGCGCCGTGGCGCCACGATTCTCCAGAAGAAACAGGAGGAGTCTCAATGAAACATCTCAGGATGGCCAACGGGAGTTCGCTGTCGTCCGTGACGGAGGGAATGATTCCCGCGTCGATGCTCTGATACATCTACATCGACTGGGGAAACTGCGGTACCGTCGATGAGTGCGCCTTCGACTTCGGAAGCTGCATACGACGGGAC
>DAOWCM010000420.1 GCA_030639555.1 Candidatus Eiseniibacteriota bacterium
GTCGGGCTTCCGTCAAGAGCGTACAAGGTGACCGTGGCGCCCGCGAACCGGCGCGTCTCCAGCCTCTCGTATCGCTCCTCGAGAACCGACGGGGTCCGCCCGCCCGGATCCATGTGCCACAGCCGCGAGTCGACGAACCACAACCGCGTGAGCCCCTCCGTCCGCTCGTCCACCACGCGCTGGATGCCCTCCGACGACCTTGTCTGGCCTCTGTACAGACCGAAGAGTTCGGCCTGACCTTCGAAATAGAACTCGAAGACGTGTCGCACGACCGGTACCAGCACGATATCGCCCGGGCGCTCGTTCTCTGCCACGTAGCGCGCCGCTCCACGGACGTCCTCACGGGCGTACTCCGGGACGTAGTAGTAGTTCCCGAGCGACACCAGAGAGAATAGGACAACCGCGGCCCAAAGCCAAGCTCCACGGCGCACAGGAAGCGAGGCGACACCCGCGGACAGCGTGACCACCACCACGGGCAGCATGACGGCCACGTAGCGCACGTTGAACGGCTTGATGTTCAGAAGCGCCAGAACGGCCGCGGCAGCGAACGGGACGACAACGACGGAGGCGACCAGACGTCCCGCTCCCCCGTCGGCCCACAGCCTCCTGAACCCCAGCAGAAACCCGGCGGCCGCCACCAGCCCCGCCGGGACAACGAGCCACAGGTGGCGCGAGAACGCCCTGAGGGGCGAGTTGACATGGAGTTCGTGCGCACCGGGGCCGAGCCCGAAGCCGTAGACCATCGTGAAGCCCGCGTACGGAGCGGCCATCGCCGTGAAGGTCGTCGAGCCCCGCAGAAGCTCTTCTTCATCGGCGAACGGCGCGACCACCACCCTCTCCCCGACCCTGTCCATCTCGACCCACCTGGTCAGACCGAGGAAGAGCGGCACGAACAGAAGAGCGATCACGAGACAGGCCCCCGCCCACTTCCAGAGACGGCGGTCCCGCACAAGTCTGCCCAGACCGAAGATGGTGTGCGCCAGCCACAGGAACGCCGCGGACAGATTGCTGTAGAGTGCCAGCGTCACGGTCGCTACGTACAGCGGCCACGCCCGGTCGCCCCGGACGATGATCCTCCACGCGACCAGCGTCGAAACTGCCGACAGGAAGATAAGGAAGGCGTAGTTCCTCACCTCCTGCGAGTACCAGATGGCGAAGGGGGACACCGCAAGGAGGACCGCGGCGACCAGTCCCGCACGCCGCCCGGCCATGTCCCGCCCGAGCAGGTAGACCACAGGAATCGTGCCGGTACCGGCGATGGCCGACAGGCTCCGGAGCGCCACCTCGGACGTGGACAGCTTCGCGACGAAGTGAATGAGGAACGCGTGGAAGGGGCCCTGGATGTTCGAAAACGCGTCACGCAGCCCGAGGGACTCGCCGATGTTGGCCGCCTGGAGGGTCAGGATCTCGTCTACCCAGAGGCTCTGCCCACCCAGCCTGTAGAATCTCAGGAACGCACCGAGCAGAACAACAAGCGGTAGAACCACACGAAGCGTCCGCTCCCCCACGTCCGCCCCCGCGGCGGGCAGCGGGTCAATGGAATGTGTTGCTGAACGACTCACCGTACCAACTCCCGAGAAACGTGACCGGCGTGCGAGCCAACGGGGACCTTCGGCGCCGGACGCCGCAGGATAGATGATAGGGGTCCGGCGTGTCAAACCAATCGGGGCGCCTCAATAAACGCGAATCCGGCAGCGTTGCGGTGTGAGTGAGGGCCAGAATCGACGCAATCGCTGCCGGATCCACAGAATCTATGAGCGTCCTGAACTGGCATATGGCCCGCTCAGGGGGTCCTGTTCAGTACGCCCCCTTTCTCAGAAGCACCGCAGGGAGTGTCCTGGCAAGGATCTTCACGTCCACCCCGAACGACTGCCTTCTGATGTACTCTATGTCAAGCCTCATCCATTCGGTGAAGCCTATGTGGTTCCTTCCGCTGATCTGCCAGAGACACGTGATGCCCGGCAGCACGGTCAGCTTCTGCCTCTGGCAGCTCTCGTAGTTGGCGACCTCCGCCGGCAGCGGGGGCCTCGGACCGACCAGGCTCATGTCACCTCTAAGCACATTGAAGAGTTGGGGAAGCTCATCGAGGCTTGTCCGCCTCAGGAA
>DAOWCM010000034.1 GCA_030639555.1 Candidatus Eiseniibacteriota bacterium
ACCGTGTCCGGGAAGATACACATCGGCCACGTCTTCAGCTACGTGTAGGCCGAGGTGGTCGCGGGCTACTGGCGGATGCGCGGGCACAACGTCTACTACCCGTTCGGGTTCGATGACAACGGACTCCCGAGTGAGCGGCTGGTCGAGAAGGAGAAGGGCGTCAAGGCGACGGAGGTGGGCAGGGAGAAGTTCGTCGAGATGTGCCTCGAGCTCACGAAGCAGTACGAGGTGGACTTCATCGCGTTCTGGAAGAGCCTGGGGCTCTCGGTCGATTGGGAAGAAGACTACTCGACCATCGACCCGCGCTCTCAGCGGATCTCGCAGCGCTCCTTCCTCGACCTCTACAAGAAGGGCCGTGTCTACCGGAAGGAAGCACCCACGCTCTGGTGCCCCGAGTGTCACACGGCCATCGCGCAGGCGGAGATCGAGGACGCGGAGCATGATTCCGTCTTCTACGACGTGGCATTCGGCCTGGGGGATGAGGACCTCGTCATCTCGACCACACGTCCGGAGCTTCTGCCCGCGTGCGTCGCCATGTTCGCGCACCCGGACGACGAGCGCTACTCCGCGCTCATCGGGAGGAGCGCGACCGTTCCCATCTTCGGCCACGAAGTGCCGATCATGCCCGACGAGAAGGCCGACCCCGAGAAGGGCACGGGCCTCGTCATGTGCTGCACGTTCGGTGACACCACGGACATCGCCTGGTGGCAGGAGCATGGGTTAGGGACGCGCATCGTCTTCGACGAGGGCGGCCTCATGAACGAACTCGCACCGGGCTACGAGGGGCTCTCGCTCAGAGAGGCGCGGAAGAAGATAGTCGTGGACCTCGAGGCTGCCGGCCGCCTGCGCGGTCAGAGGCCCATCACGCACGTCGTGAACGTCCACGAGCGGTGCGGCACAGGGATCGAGTTCTCGGTCGCCGCGCAGTGGTTCGTCCGGGTGCTGGATATCAAGGATGAGATCCTCGACGCCGGAGCGAAGGTCCAGTGGTGCCCCGAGTTCATGGCAGTCCGCTTCCAGAACTGGGTGGAGAACCTCGCGTGGGACTGGTGCATCTCCAGGCAGCGGTACTACGGCGTGCCGTTCCCGCTCTGGGTCTGCGGAGGTTGCGGTGAGGTTGTTCTGGCGGAGGACTCGCAGCTGCCGGTCGATCCGACCGTGACGGCGCCGCCCGTCGACGCGTGCCCGAAGTGCGGGTCCGCTGAGCTCGTTCCCGAGCGAGATGTCATGGATACCTGGATGACCTCGTCCTGCACTCCGTTCATCAACCTCGGGTGGGGTGAGGAGGACTCCCGTGTGGAGCGCTTCAAGAAGGACGGAGTCGACGGCGGGCCCGAGTACCTGATGGACCTGCGCCCGCAGGCGCACGACATCATCCGGACGTGGGCGTTCTACACCGTGGTCAAGGGTATGCTGAACGAGGGGAAGATCCCATGGCGCACGGCCATGATCTCCGGGCACACGCTGCATCCGGACCGCGCGAAGATAAGCAAGTCGAAGGGCGCGACGGGCGCGGCTCCCAGCGACATCGTCGCGGAACGTTCCGCCGATGTCGTGCGTTACTGGGCGAGCTCGACCAGGCTGGGAACCGATACCATTCTCGCCGAGGAGCCGCTCGATGCCGGGCACAGGCTCGTGGTCAAGCTGTGGAACGCGTCCAAGTTCGCGATCATGCGCCTGGAGGACTACGACGGGGGCGCCGAGCGGGAGCTGGGGACCATCGACCGATGGCTCCTGGCAGAGCTCCGGCTGGCCGCCGCGAAGGCGACGCGGAGCTTCGGAGTCTGCGACTACCACGGCGCGCTCGAGGCGGGCGAGCGCTTCTTCTGGCACGACCTCTGTGATAACTACATCGAGATAGCCAAGAAGCGCCTCTACGGTGACGAGGGCTGCGACGAGGCCGGACGGCGCGGCGCGCAGTATGCGCTCTACCAGGCGCTTCTCGCGTCGCTTAAGCTCTTCGCGCCGATAATGCCGCACATCACCGAGGAGATTCACTCGCTCTTCTTCGCTGAGCGCGAGGACGTCGAGTCGATACACGTGTCCGCCTGGCCCGAGCCGCGGGACGAGTGGGACGATCCCGAGGCGCTCGAGGCGGGGCGCATCACTCTTGCGGTAATAGAGGGCATGCGGAAGGTCAAGTCGATGAGCAAGGTCTCGGTCGCGACGCCCGTGGGCGTGCTGACCGTAGCCTGCGACGCTGTGACATGGCAGAAGATCGAACCGATGTCGACGGAGCTCCGTGACGTGTCGAACGCGCGGAGCGTCAAGCACGTCGATGTCGGGGGTGAAGGCTTCGTGGACACGGACATCGCGGGTCTTCAGGTCGCAGCAGAGCTCGTCGAGGAATAGCGTTCGGTCCCAAAGCTGGCACGGAGGTAGCTCCCGTGGCACTCAGGAAACGAAAGCTGGTCGAACTGCCCGACAGACCCAAGCTCCTTGTGATGGAGACCGGACCCATCGGAGAGCTCCTGGTCATAACGCCCGCGCTTCGTGCCATCGGCAAGGCCTTTCCCTCGGCCGATGTGACCGTTATGGTACGTCCCGGTTCGGCGCCGGTACTGGTCGGCAATCCCTACGTGAAGAAGCTCCTGCCGCTCGTCGGTCGGGAGCGCAAGGGCTTTCTGGGACTCATGCGTATGGCCTCGTGGGTCCGATCCCAGGACTTCGACGCCGTGCTCGTGCTGCACACCTCCTTCCGGAGCGCGCTCATCGCACTGATGGGCGCCGTACCCGTGCGGGCCGGGCTCTCCGATGAGGGCCGGGGTTTCCTTCTCTCGCACAAGAGGCCGTGGGACCGCACCGCGTACGAGGTCGACGAGCATCTCGCGGTGCTGGAGCTTGTCGGTATACCTGCTGATGGACAGGAGTTGGAGCTCTTCCTGACGGAGGATGAGCGGCGTTTCGCTCGGAGGTCCATCCGCGGAACGCCGGAACACGGCCGGTTGGTCGGACTTCACCCCGGCGCCAGCCACGCGAACCGCCGATGGCCTGTCAGGCTCTTCGTTGAGCTGGCCGCCAGGCTCGAGCGTGACGCGGGTGTCACCCCCGTCTTCTTCTTCGGTCCCAGAGAAGAGGACCTCGCACACGGCGTGACCGAACTCCGCGAGAGGAACGGGAAGGGTCTTCCCGTCATGCTGCGCCCGGGGAACATACGCTTGCTGGCCGCGGCGTTCGAGCTCATGGACGTCGTGGTGACCAACAACACCGGTCCGATGCACGTCGCCGCCGCGGTCAGAACGCCCGGCGTGTTCATCAGCGGCCCCACGCCCGTCGAGAGATGGCATCCGTCCGGTCCGCTCAACACGCCTATCTTCAGCAGGGACGTCGAGTGTCGCCCTTGCGACCTGCCCCACTGCAGGCTCGACAGACTCGCCTGCATGGAGGACGTCAGCGTGGACTCCGTCGTCGAGGCCGTCCTGAGCCATCTTCTGAGGGAGGGGTCGTCGGCCGTGCCGCAGGGCAGCGAGGCTTCCCGGGAGTGAGGACCGCGCACATGGCCGAGACGGATGACAGACCTGCGTTCATTGCGGACGCCATGCTCGGGCGCCTGGCCCGGGCGCTCCGGATGCTCGGTCTCGACACGTTCTATCGTCCCGATATCGACGACAACGAGCTTAAGATGACCGCCCTGCGCGAGGGCAGAGCGATACTGACGCGCGACCACGAGGTGGCCGACACGAACCTTCCCGTCACCGTGCTTCTGATCGAGAGCGACCACGTGGAGGAGCAGCTCCTGCAGACCGCGCGCGCCTTCCGCATCGCGCCCGGCGGCAGGCTCTTCTCGCGGTGCCTCATCTGTAACGTCGAGGTCGAGGACGTGGAGAAGTGCGAAGTGAGAGAGCGCGTGCCGGAGTACGTGTACGAGACGCAGGAGCGCTTCTCCCGGTGCCCCTCCTGCGGGCGAGTCTACTGGCCCGCTACACACGTCGAGCGCGCCCGCAAGTGGATCGCGGAAGTTCTGGGTGCGAACGCGTTGGAGGACGCCGATGGCAACTCGTAAGTGCAACCTCCTCATTACCGGTCGCCCCGGCGTGGGCAAGACGACCCTCATAGAGCGCGTGCTTGAGTTCATAGACGCCGACGTCGGGGGATTCTACACGTCCGAGATCCGCGAGGCGGACCGAAGGGTCGGTTTCTCGATCGTCGGGCTCAATGGAGAGAGGGGCGTGCTCGCACACGTGGACCTCAACGGGCCGTTCCGCGTCGGCAGGTATGGGGTTAACAAGGACGATCTGGAGCGAGTCGGCGTGAGCGCCATCGACGAGGCCATCGAGCGCTCGCGACTCATCGTAATGGACGAGATCGGGCGCATGGAGCTCTGCTCCGACGCGTTCCAGGACGCGGTCCGGCGCGCCCTCGATTCTCGCGTGCCTGTTCTCGGCACGCTGCAGGAACGGAACAACGACTTCCTGAACGCTATCCGCGGCCGCGCCGACGTTGAGGTCATGCGTGTCACCACCTCCAACCGCGAGTGCATGGTGCCGGTGTTGAGGGACAGAGTCATGGAGCTCCTGAGCAGATGAGCGATGAGTCCCGGAAGCTGTCCGTTCTGATCGGGATCACCTCCCGAAGCTGGGGCGGCAATGAAAAATGGGCTACGGAGGCCGCCCGTGGGCTTCTGTGTCGGGGACACCGCGTCGTCGCGTTCTGGACCCACGCCACTATCCGCGCGGAGCTCGAGTCGCGCGGGATTCCAGCGCGTCGGGTCAGGCTGTGGGGGGACGTCAATCCCTTCGGGTTCTCAGCGCTCGTCCGACTGCTCCGCGGAATCCGGCCAGACGTGCTGATCCTCACCAAGCAGCGCGAGTACTGGATGGGTGGGCTGGCGTCGCGCATCACCGGCCGTCCGCTCGTCGTATTACGCCACGGCCTCAGGCGTCCGTTGCGGGAGGACTTCAAGCGCCGCTTAGCGTTCGGGCGCTTCGCGGACCTCGTCATTGTGAACTCAGGAGATGTGCGCGACACGCTCCTTGGATCCGAGTGGCTGGACCCGTCGAAGGTCCGCGTGCTTCTGAACGGCGTCGAGACCTCGAAGGTAGCGGACGGCGCGGGTCTCGACTTCATCGAGAGCCTGGGCATCGCGCCCGGCACGCCGGTCGTCGCGGGAGTGGGACGTCTCACCAGTCAGAAGGGGTTCGACGTTCTCATTCGAGCCATGGCGCTCGTGAGGGAGGAGATGTCGGGCACGCGGCTCGTCCTGGTCGGCGAGGGCAGTCAGCGGCGGAGCCTCGAGGAACTCGCACGTTCCGAAGGGCTGACTGACACCGTTGTCTTCGCGGGGTACCGCACCGATGTGCGCGAGATTCTCTCCGCGGTCGATGTCTACGCGCTCTCCTCGACGAACGAGGGCATGGCCAACACGCTGCTCGAGGCCATGTCTGTCGGCGCGCCCATCGTAGCGGCGGACGTGTCCGGCAGCCGAGAGGCCGTCCGCGACGGCGTGGACGGCCTCGTGATCCCTCCGTCGGACCCGACGGCGCTGGCCGGTGGGATCCTGACGCTGCTCCGGGACAGGGAGCTTTCCGCCCGGCTGGGGGCGTCAGCCAGGCAACGCGCGGTCGAGTGCTTTGGTAGGGACAGGATGGCCTCGGAACTCGAGCAGCTGCTGTGGAGCGGGCTCAACGCCCGGGAGGAAAGCGAGCCAGCCTAGTGGTCTCCGCGAGCGGCGCGGCGGAACCGGGTCGGAGGCCACGTTCCCGCCTCCATGCCTCCCGCCAGAACGTAGAGGACACCGGAGACCGCGAGCGGAGCCGCTAGGAGGAGGGACGTCCGAACAAGCCCCGCCTGCGAGTAGACCTCGGCCTTGAGTAGCATCCACACGACGACCACCGCGAACTCGACGAGAAGCGCCGCGCCTGAGGCGGTCCTCCACTTGACTCCGAGCGCGGCGGTGCCGACGGCGATGATCGTGAAGACGATCTTGACCACTGCCGTGGGCAGGTTCTCGCTTGCGGATGTGAGAGTTACTCCGAGCCAGAGCACCGTGAAAACCGGCGTCACCAGAGCGGCGACAAGCGCCACGGCCCACCAGCGATTGTAGTTCGTGTCGGCTGTCTCGTTCATCGCGGCTTCCTGTGTGAGGGGTTCTGCCGATGAAGGCGCCCACGCGAGTGAATCTACCGCCGTGAATGCGGGCTGTGCAAGGGATTTCGGAAGACTTCCTTGAGGGCTCTCGATGAGATAGAATCGTGGCCGAGGAGGTGGCATACAATGACACTCAGATTCGGAGATACTGCTGGGAGAAGGTGCGTCGGAGTGCCCGCCATTGCCTTGCTCGTGCTCGTCTGCGCCGGTCTCGTCGCGTGCGGTTGCGCGCGTCAAGTCCCGCTGACGGAGCTGGGCCCATCCGGAGCAGTGGTCTGGGTCAGGCTGGCGACATCGGACGGCGAGGAGGTAACCGGCCGCGTCGTCTCACTCGATGCCGGGTCGATGGTCGTCGCCTTGCGACACGCGATCGAGGGCGACGTCCGCGTGCGGGAGCGGGGCGGCGATCAGGCACTTTACTCTGGTACGGAGCGGCTGCCGGGACGCTTCGTGCGCATCGATACGGATGAGGGCGAGCGCGTGGCCGTCGTGCACCGCACGTTCCAGGTTGTCGACATCGCTTCCGCGACGTTCCACGAAAGCGGAGGAGAGCGCTCGCTCTCCTCGATTCTGAGTCTTCTTCTCGGCCCGGCCGTCGGCGGGGCCCTGGCGTTCATCCTGTGAGCAGGAGGCTGTCGTGACGGAGGCGCACGGAAGTACACGCGGGGTGTTCGCGACTGTCAGGTCGACCAAGCTCATCCTCGTCACGGGTCTGCTCGCGGGATTCATCGCGATGCTCTCCGGCTGTGCCGCCACTACGCCTGAGAACTTCGTCGAAGAGCCCGGGGTCACCGTTCGCATCGTCCGGACCTCGGGCGGTTCCTTCTCCGGCACTCTCATCGGGATGGACGACGGTGTTCTGATCGTCGACCGCTCTGTTCCGAAGAGCTCGGACATCACCGTCGTCAGAAATGACGGAGTGGACGTTGTCTATCGGGACGGTACTCCAATCGGCAGAGCGGTGGAGGTACGGGGCGTCGACATCGTAGTCCGGGAGCGGCTGGCCTTCTTCGAGATAGACGACATCCGCGTCGTGAGCAAGGCGTACTTCGGATGGGGGACCGCGGTCGCGGCCGTGCTGGCGTTCCTGCTGGTTCGGATCCTTCAGGACATGTAGCCGGACCGGCACCGCAAGCGTGGTATACGGTGTGGCGGTGCGCAGGAGGACATCATGACAAGGGATTCTTCTACGGGGGTTCGACTGCTGGCATTGGCGGTGGCCGCGGTGCTCGCGTTCCCAGTCGCCGCGTGCGCACGCGACGCGATGGTCACGTTCAAAGTGCTCGTTCCGGAGGACACGCCTCCGGATGCGAGCGTTTTCATCGCGGGGGGCATTCCCTCGCTGGGCCCGTGGGATCCCGGGAAGGTCAAGCTGGGGAGGATAGGCGACCACAGCTATGCGATCACACTCATGCTGCCCGCGGGTCTCGAGTTCCAGTACAAGTTCACCAGGGGTTCGTGGGAGACCGTCGAGAAGGGCCGGTGGTTCGAGGAGATCCCGGATCGGGAACACAACGTGATCGGTGATGAAGAGGTACTGGTCCACGTTCTGAACTGGCGCGACTATGCGGGGGGACGGGAGATCTACACCGTGGTCGGCGACCTCAGACATCATGAGGACTTCCCCTCGACCGCACTCGGGAACACCAGGTGCGTGCGTGTGTATCTGCCACCGGGCTATGAGGAGGGCGAGGAGCGGCGGTATCCGGTACTCTACATGCACGACGGTCAGAACATCTTCGACGCCGCGACCTCCTTCCTCGGAGTGGAGTGGAGCGTGGATGAGACGCTGGAACGCATGATAGGGCAGGGCGAAGTCGAGCCGCTGATAGTCGTCGGCATATGCAGCACGAGCGAGAGGGAATTCGAGTACACTCCGACGCAGGATCCCGGCAGCGGCAAGGGCGGCGGCGCGTCCCGCTACGCGGACTTCATCGTTGACGAGCTCAAACCGTACATCGATGTGACCTACCGCACGCTTCCTGAGCGCCAGCACACGGGCATCATGGGTTCCTCGCTCGGCGGCATCGCGTCTCTCTACATCGCGTGGACGCACCCGGATGTGTTCTCCCGCGTCGGCGCCATGTCCACGAGCTACTGGTGGTCGAACTCTCAGATACTCACTGTGCTGGAGGAGATGAGCCCGCCTCCCGGCGTGAAAGTGTGGCTGGACATGGGCACGGCGGAGGACGAGTCGGACCAGAACGAGGACGGTGTCCCCGACATCATAGAGCTACATCGTCGGGCCAGGAACATACTGATGGCGAAGGGCCTGGTGATCAAGCGTCACCTGCGATACATCGAAGATGAAGGTGCGATACACAATGAGCGTGCCTGGGCGGCCCGCTTCCCGCGGGCCGTGGAGTTTCTCTTTCCCGCCAGATGACGTCCGCCCGCATGCCGTGTTTGCGATGGAGTTCACTGTCGAACGCGCGACCGAGGGCCTGCCGCGATCAGACATACGATCATCCGGCGACTGCAGGAGGCCGACTGACCGATGACGGAGATCGTTCTCGTACGCCACGGTGAGACAGAGCTCAATACGGCGGGAGTGTTCAGGGGGCGCGCGGATGTTGGCCTCAATGAGCGCGGTCGGATACAGGCTGAAGCGGTCGCCGCGGCGCTGTCCGGCGTCCCGGTTGCCGCGGTGTTCGCAAGCCCGATGATCCGCGCGCTGGACACCGCGCGGGCGGTGGCGTCTCCGCACGGTCTTGAGCCCATCGTGGATCCCGCGTTTAACAACATCGACCTGGGCGAGTGGCAGGGCATGGAGAAGGAGCGCGTGAGGCGGGAGCAGCCGGAGCTGTGGCGCCTGTGGATGGAAGACCCGGATGCTCTGCGGATCCCCGGGGGCGAGAGCCTCGCGGACGTGAGAGAGCGGGCGTACGCCCGCACGCTCGAGCTCGTGGATGAGCACAGGGACACGAGGATGGTCATCGTGTCGCACAGGTCAGTGGCCAAGCTCCTGGCGGGCGCGCTCATGGGCATGGAGAGCGGCTACTTCTGGAGGTTCTACCTGGACAATGCGGGCTACTCCGTCTTTGGATTCAACGAGGGCGCCTTCGTCATGCTCAAATGGAACGAGGCCTGCCACCTGAACGAGAGAACAGTGGAGTACTTCTAGAGCCAGAGCGGGCCTAAGGAGTCCGGAGACGGGCCCACCTGGGGTCTGCACATGTTGCGGCCTTCGAAGCGGCCGCGGGGGGAGCCGATGTTGAATCGTTTCGCCGTGTCACAGATGACCGTGCCGGAAGAAGCGCCGGGCCACCGAGGCGCGCAGCAAGCAGCCACCGTGGCGCTGGCGGCGGCCCTCATTGTCCTGCTCGCCGCCTTTCCCTGCTCAGCTGGCGAGGGCATTTTCAATGCCAGGCAGCCGGCCCCTTCGCCGGACGGCAGTGAGATTGCGTTCTCGTACATGGGGGATCTGTGGAAGGTCGAGTCCACCGGCGGGGCCGCGACGCGCCTCACCGTGCACGAGGCCTACGACGACATTCCTCTGTGGTCGCCGGAAGGCGACCGCATCGCGTTCTCGTCCGACAGGGCGGGGAACGCGGACGTCTACGTCATCCCTTCCGCCGGAGGGATACCTGAGCGACTGACGTGGCACAGTTCGTGGGACAGCCCTCAGTGCTGGGACCGCGACGGCGAAAGCGTGCTCTTCACGTCCTACCGCGACACGCTGGAATCCAATCTCTACCGCGTATCAGTGTACGGTGGTCTACCCCGGCGGCTTCTGTATGACCGGGGCTACAGCACGTCGGTCTCGCCGGACGGACGCTGGCTCGCGTACGTCCGCGGCAGGACCCCCTGGTGGCGCCAGCACTACTACGGCTCCGCCGCCCGCGATATCTGGATCCGGGCCATCGACGGCGGTCCGAGCTACCGCGTCGTGCGCTCTCTATACAATGACGACAGGCCGATGTGGGGTGCGGACGGGCGCTCGCTCTACTTCATGTCCGAGCGCGCCGATTCCGTGGCCAACATCTGGAAGATGATCGTGGACCTGCCGGCGTTGGGGGAGATCGGGAAGCCCAAGGTCGTAGGCGGGCCCTTCCAGGTGACGCACCACGCCCACGACGGCGTTCAGATGGCAAGAGTCTCCGAGGACGGCTCGCTCATCGTGTACGAGTGGGACGCGGGCGTCTGGAAGCTCGAGCTGCCCGACGGGGAGCCGACAGAGGTGGTCATCTCTGTTGCGAGCGACCTCAAGTGGAACGAGGACCTTGTCCTGGACCTCTCGAGCGGTGTGACGCAGTTCGCGTTCTCGCCGGATGAGACGGAGCTCGCCCTCGTGGTGCGAGGCGAGCTCTTCGTCTGTTCTTTCGAGGATGGGGAGGCTGGAGATGCGAGACGCGTGACCGAGACGGCCGCGAGAGAGAAGGACCCCTCCTGGATGCTCGACGGCGAGACGCTCGTCTTCGCATCAGATCGCACGGGCGACTATGACCTGTACGCCGTCACCTCGGCAGAGGAGGGAGAGCCGCTGCTCTCAGACGCGCTCAAGTTCGAGACGACGCGGCTGACCGATTCCCCGGAGGACGAGTTCTCACCGAGCATCTCTCCCGAGGGCGACGTCATCGCCTACATGCGGGGTGACCGGCAGCTCTGGACGATGGATGTGGACGGGGCGCACGAGAGCCGGCTCGTTGAGGAACCCGGCATTCTGCACACGGCGTGGTCACCTGACGGCCGGTGGATCGCCTTCTCCCGGACGACGATGGGTCACAAGGAGGACATCTTCATCGTGCCCGGTGGGGGCGGGGAGCCCGTCGACGTCACCGGCCACCCGAACGATGACTTCCAGCCGCGCTGGTCCGATGACGGGAAGCGCCTCTCGTTCGCGTCGCGGACCGACGACGGCCGGTACGCGCTCAAGTACATCTGGTTGCTGAAGGACGACTACTGGAAGACCGACGAGGAGCGCGAGGAGGACGCGGAGGAGGAGGCCGAGGATGCGGCCGGCGACGCTGAAGACGAGGAAGAAGACGAGGGCGAGGACGAGGACGTTAACGTTACCATCGATTTCGACCGCATCAACGAGCGCACGATCACGGTCATGAACATGCGCGGCGGCTACGATTTCTACGCACAGACCCCCAACGGGCACTATTACGCCTTCCGCGACCGAAGCCTCCAGCGGGACAACCTGTGGCTGGTCGACTGGAAGGGCAGCAGCCTGACGCAGGTCTCGCAGGGCGGAAGCGATCCGACGGATCTCCACTGGGACCAGGACGGCAAGACCTGCTACTACATTGACGGACGCAGGATCTCGAGCGTCAGCATCGACCCCGATTCGGGCGGCGTGACAGGCCGCGGCGGCGTCGGCTTCTCCGTCAGGATGACGGTCAACACACCTGCAGAGCGGGAGGTGATGTTCACAGAGGCGTGGCGGCTGCTCTTGAACGGGTTCTACGATCCCGAGTTCCACGGCGTCGACTGGCCCGCTATACGCGACAAGTACGAGCCTCTGGCGATGGCGGCGTACACCGAGGAGGAGTTCCGCGCGGTCGTGCGGGAGATGCTCGGTGAGCTGTCCGCGTCGCACCTTGGAATCTACAAGTGGGGTGGGGGAGGTGTGTCGACGGGAAGGCTCGGTGTCTACCACGACGAACGGTACGACGGACCCGGTATTCTCGTGAGGAAGGTGATACCGGACAGCCCGGCCGAGCGGGAGGGCATCGTCGCCGGGGACTACATCCTCTCGATTGCCGGGCATGAGATAGCGCCCGGCGAGAACTACCACGTGCTGCTCGAGGACACCGCCGGTGATGAGATACTGATCGAGGTGGCATCGTCAGCGGACGGCAGAGACCGTCGCGAGGTGAGGATTCGCCCCGTGGGTTCGCTCAACAGGCTGATCTACGAGGACCGCGTGAGGCAGCGCCGGGAGAAAGTCGAGCGTGCCTCCGGGGGCAGGCTCGGATACCTGCACATCGCGGGCATGGGTACCGGTAACCTCTTCCAGTTCGAGGAAGCACTCTTCGCCCAGGGCAAGGACAAGGACGGGCTCATCGTGGACATCCGCGGCAACGGTGGCGGCTCGGTTCACGATGGGATCCTGCGCTACCT
>DAOWCM010000459.1 GCA_030639555.1 Candidatus Eiseniibacteriota bacterium
ACCGCCGGATTGACCTCGAACTCGCCCAGCATGAACGCGGCCGTGCCTGTCACGTACTGCACGGGCTCGCCTGCAAGGCGCCGCTTGAAGAACGCCTTGAACGCGGCCAGTTCCTTCTCTTTCATCTGACGCTCGAACTGCAGATACAGTTCGATTCGCGGCAGGCTGAGCGCGTGGCCCAGAAGCAGCTCGACCTCGAGCCGGGCGTTCTCGAAGCCCTTCTCCTCGAGGTATTCCTTACTCCAGTTGATGAGTTCGAGAACGGTCCACGTGCGCGTGTTCGTCATGGTCGCCATGTGTGTGGTCCTTACCCCGCCTGGCGGCGGGCGCAAGGGGTCGTGAGGGGTTAAGACGACGAGTTGGCTATGTGCTCGGCCTGGAAGTGCGTGGCGAGCGCGTCGACCAGCTTGTCGATGTCGCCGGCCATCACCTGCTCGATGCCGTGGATCGTCATGCCGATCCTGTGGTCGGTCACGCGGCTCTGGGGGAAGTTGTAGGTCCGTATCTTCGCGCTGCGGTCGCCGGTCGAGACCTGGCTCCGGCGCTCCTCCGCCATCTCCTTCTCCTGTCGCTCCCGCTCGGCCTCGTAGAGCCGCGCGCGCAGGACCTTCATCGCCCTGAGCTTGTTCTTGTGCTGGCTCTTCTCGTCCTGGCAGGTCACGACGACGCCGGTCGGCTTGTGCGTCAGGCGCACGGCGGAGTCGGTCGTGTTGACGCTCTGGCCGCCGGGACCCGAGCTCCGGAACACGTCGACGTGGACGTCGTCGGGGTTGATCACGATGTCGACCTCTTCGGCCTCGGGCAGGACCGCCACCGTCGCCGCAGACGTATGAATCCGCCCCTGCGACTCGGTCACGGGCACACGCTGGACCCTGTGCACCCCGCTTTCGAACTTGAACCTGCTGTAGGCGCCGTCGCCCTCGACCGCGAAGATGATCTCCTTGAACCCGCCGGAGGCACTCGGGTTCGAGTTCATCACCTCGATCTTCCACTTCTTGCCCTCGGCGTAGCGCGTGTACATCCTGTAGAGGTCCGCCGCGAAGAGCGCGGCCTCCTCACCGCCCGTCCCCGCGCGTATCTCCACGATGGTGTTCTTCTCGTCGTTGGGGTCCCGGGGGATCAGGAGCTTCGTGATGCGCTCCTCGAGCGCAGCCTCCTGCGGCTTGAGCTCCTCGAGCTCGCCGCGCGCGAACTCCTTCTCCTCGGCATCGTCGCTCGCCTCGATGATCTCGTTGGCGTCGGCGATGTCGGCCGTGACCTTCTCGTACTCCTCGAACGCGTGCACGACGTCCTCGATGCGCGCGCGCTCCTTCGAGTACTTCTTGTTGAGGTTGCGGTCGGCGAGGACGGCCGCGTCCATCAGAAGCCCGTTGAGTTCCTCGAACCGCGCCTTTATGTCATGGAGCTTCTCAAACATCAGCTGACTCCAGAGGCGGCCCCGTGCTGCTCACGCTTCCACCCGCGGAAGCGCCCGCCGTGGCCGGCTCGCCCGCGGGACGCACGTTCATCGGCGCCTCTTCGACCCGCACGGCCTTGAGCGACGCGATGGCGATCTCGACCTGGTCGTCGGACGGCTGCTTCGTCGTGATGTTCTGAAGCGCGAGGCCCGGGCCCGACAACATCTTCGCCCAGCGCCGCGAGTTGTACTTCGCCGAGAGCTTCATGAACTCGTAGGAGATGCCGG
>DAOWCM010000149.1 GCA_030639555.1 Candidatus Eiseniibacteriota bacterium
ATCCACGGAGCGGGGCGGCTGCGCTCCGTCGGCTATCTGGTTTCGATTCACCATCTAAGGAGCGAGGGCGATTTCACCTACGTGGATCATCATGGAACGCCGGAGACCACCGATGACGACGCGGTTGTCACGCGAGAGAACAACCAGTTCCAGCAGTCGGGTCTGTTCCTGCGGATCGTGCCACCGCCGTTCAGAGGCTGGCGATTCGAGCTCTCTGACGATTTCTTCGTGAAAGAGAGCGGCATCCCGGGGATCGAGAACGTGCACATCAAGAGCGCCCACTTCGATGTCCTCCGCAACATGCTCAGAGGCTCCCTCGATTCACCTCTCCTTGTCGGGAACGCGCTTGAGCTGCGGGCGATGGGCTTCCACCAGCATCAAAGAGACCGCTTCTACAACCCGGACAACGAGGTCGGGCTCAGCCGGTCCGATACCGACAACAGAAGCACCGCCGCGGGAGTGAACCTCCTCGGTACCCTGCACTGGTACCGCGGTCGCCAGGTGGTCCGTCTGTTCAGCGAGCTTCGGCACGAGCGGTACATCCCGGAGGACATGAATCCGAATATCGGAGTCGGGTTCACCCGGAAGCGTCGGGTGACGACGCTGAACGCCGAGGATCGAGTTCTCCTCTGGGGCGAAAGCCTGGCGCTCGTAGTGGGGTACCACTATCAGGAGGCCGTGGACAACTACGCCGGTCCCGTCCCCTTCGGCGCGCCGCCTGCTCCGCTCGACGAACCGCACTGGTCGGTCGCCCACGGACCGAGCTTCGGACTGCGGTGGTCGCCGGAACCGGCGCTCGTCGTGAAAGCGAACAGAGCCCGGTACGGTCGCTTCCCGACAATGCTGGAGCTCTTCGGCGCAAACGGCTACGTCGTCGGGAATGCTGAGCTCCGACCTGAAGAGGGGACTACGACCGACGTGGGAGTGGTGCTTCGAGCTGAACGGCCGGGAGTGGTCTCGTACGTCCTCGAGGCCGCGGTCTTCCTGTCGGAGAGAGATGACCTGATTACGTTCCTTCAGAACTCACAGAAGAGCGTAAAGGCGTTCAATCTCGAGTCCGCGCGCGTCGCCGGGCTGGAGCTTTCCGCGCGCTGCGCGTGGGAGCGAGGACTGGAGCTCTCCGTGTCGTACACGCGGGAGGACGCGAGGAACACGGGGCCGTCGCCCATCTACCACGGCAAGCGCATCCCGTACGTTCCGCAAGACAAGCTGTTCGTGCGGACGGCCCTTGCAACCGGCCGCATCACGTTCAGATACGATTACCACTTCGAGAGCGACACCTACCGCGACCGCGCGAATCTCTCTGAGAACATGAGTCCGGCAAGACATCTCCACGGCGTCGGCGCGCGTGTTGAGCTCACAGAGAGTCTCGCTCTGGACGCACACGTGCAGAACGTCTTCGACGCGGCTGTCGCGGACGTCGATGGGTATCCGCTTCCTGGAAGGACGTTCTACGTGACACTGAAATTCGCAGTTGGTCCCAACTGAGAGGAGTGAAGAACCATGCGCGTCCGTCCGTGCTCTTGTCCCGGGTTCCGCATGCCGCTCATCGTTGCCGTCGTCCTGGTCCTCGCGTCTCAGGCGCAGGGGACGCCGCCGTGGGATTACGTCTTTGCCGTTACCACCGACTTCGGGCCGAGCGGCAGGTTCTCGATCGCCGATGTGGTTCCGCCGTGGGGCGTCGATGCGAACCTCGGGGGCATCCACAGTGACGCCGTCGCCCGCCATCACGGCGGCCTCATCTACGTCGTTAATCGTCTCTACGCCGACAACATCCAGGTTCTTGATCCCGAACAGGATTTCACCACCGTCATCCAGTTCTCCGTCGGTCCGGGAAGCAATCCCCAGGACATTGCTGTCGTCTCCCCGGACCGCGCCTACGTCTCTCGGTACGAGACGGTGTGGCTCTACGAGGTGAACCCCGTGGTGGGCGCCGTTCTGGACTCGATCGATCTCTCGGGCTTCGCGGACACGGACGGGATTCCGGACATGGCGCAGATGGCGCTCGTCGGCGACCTGCTCTTCGTTGCGATTCAGCGGCTCGACCGCGACAACTTCTGGCTGCCGGTTTCTCCCTCGTATCTCGCCGTCATCGACACGAACACGAACGCGCTCGTTGACGTCGATCCTGTGGCGCCCGGTATCCAGGGGATCGAGCTCACCGGCCTCAATCCGACGTGTGAGATACAGGTCGATGAGGAGGCGGGGATCATGTATGTCGGGGAGAGCGGCCGGTGGAACGTGTCCGACGGCGGGATCGACGCCGTCGACGCGGTCGGCCTGACGGCGCTCGGGTTCGTCACGACCGAGGACCAGCTCGGCGGCGACATCGGCGATTTCACACTTCCGTTGAACGGCCGGGCCCACGCCGTCGTATCGGTCTCAACGCCCGGATGGGAGGCGTACTGCGTCTCGTTCGACTGGGCCAGTGGGAACTTCATCGGCGAGGTGTGGAGACCAGGTGGTTTCTCGGTCGAGGACATCGAGGTCCATCCCGGCACCGAGCAGCTCTTCCTCTGTGACAGGACCTACACCAACCCCGGAGTGCGCGTGTTCAGCGCTGCCGACGGCGGCCAGCTGACGACCGGCCCCCTGAACGTCGGTCTTCCGCCGTTCGACCTCGTCATCGTCGGGGACGCAGTGACCGGCGTGGGGGACACCCCGGCCGAACTGGGCCCGACCCTTCACGTAGCCGCGAACACGGTCGGGGCGGAGACTCTCGTCGCGTTCACGCTCCCCAGCGAGGGTTCTGTGCGTCTCGACATCTACGACGTCTCGGGGCGCCATGTGAGGAATCTCAAGCGGGGATTCGTGGGACAGGGGGAGCACGTCGCCTCCTGGGGCGGGCGGGATTCGCATGGGAGACTGGTTGCCAGCGGCGTCTACTTCGTGAGAGTGGAGGCGGGCGGCGCGGCGGCGACCGCGAAGGTCGTGCTGCTGCGCTAGCGCGGTCCGGACGACAGCCCGCCGAATACCAATCATCAGGAGGGGCCGCCAGACGCGGCTCCTCTCCACGCACCGGGCCGCCGCGCCGGGCGGCGTGCCGATACTGCTACCATCACGCCGGCGTGTGCGCTAGAATCCCTGTTTGCGCTATGGTTACGGATATCGCGTCACTGAAGCCTGTGGGAAGGGGAGAATCGACATGGACAGGAGTCTCCTCGTGCTTCTGGGGACCGCCGCGACGATCGGATTCGTGCACACGGTGCTCGGGCCCGACCACTACCTTCCGTTCATCGTGCTGTCGAAGGCGCGTGGATGGGCTCCGCGCAAGACGGTTCTTGTCACCGCGCTCTGCGGCGTCGGGCACGTGCTGAGTTCCGTCATCCTCGGCCTCATCGGTATCGCCGTCGGTGTCGCCCTGCTCAAACTCGAGATCATCGAGTCCGTGCGTGGTGACATCGCCGCCTGGCTCCTCATGGCGTTCGGGTTCGCGTACTTCGTGTGGGGCGTGCACAGGGCGATCCGGAACAGATCTCACGAGCACTCTCACGCGCACGAGGGCGGCGAGGTGCACAGCCACGTTCACGGGCACACGGGTGAGCACAGCCACGTCCACGACGCCAAATCGCGGAGCGTGACGCCGTGGATACTGTTCCTGATCTTCATCTTCGGTCCGTGCGAACCGCTCATTCCCATACTGATGTTCCCGGCGGCACGAGGGAGTATCTCCCACGTCGCGCTCGTCGCCGCGGTGTTCGGTCTGGTGACCATCGGGACGATGCTGACCGTGGTCATGACCTCGTACTACGGCCTGGCGAGAGTGCGGGTGAAGAGCATGGAACGGTACGGTCACGCGCTCGCCGGCCTCGCGCTGTTCGCGTCCGGCGGAGCCATCACATTCCTCGGACTATGACAGCACCCGGCAAGCTCGGTAAGCTCACGGGCATCCTCAAAGATATGGGAAGCGTGCTCGTCGCCTTCTCGGGTGGTGTGGACAGCACGTTCCTGCTTAAGGTGGCCTCGGACACGCTCGGCCCGCTGGCCGTGGCGGCCACCGCGACCTCGGCGATACGAGCGTCGGACGAACTGACGCGGGCGCGCGACCTGGCACGCGTGATTGGCGCCGAGTTCGTGGTCGTCGAGTCGGGCGAGCTCGACGATCCGGACTTCGTTTCCAACCCGCCCGAGAGATGCTACATCTGCAAGAAGCGGTTGCTTTCGGAGCTCCGACGCGTCGCGGACACGCGCGGACTCGAGGCGGTCGCCGAGGGTTCCGTTGTCGACGATGCGGGCGACTACCGCCCGGGCATGCGGGCCGTCTCGGAGCTGGGTGTCAGGAGCCCGCTCAGGGAGGCCGGGTTCACCAAGGCGGAGGTCCGCGCTCTCTCGAGGGACATGGGCCTTGCGACCTGGGACGCGCCGTCCTCGCCGTGTCTCGCAACCAGGCTTCCATACGGGACGGCGATAACGGTCGAACGGCTCCGGCGGATCGAGCGGGCCGAGGAGCTTCTGGCCGAACTGGGGATCAAGGGATTCCGGGTCAGAGACCACGGTGACGTTGCCAGGATCGAGGTCTCGCGCGCGGACGAACGCGTGCTTCTGGACCCCGTTGCTCGCGGGGCAGTCGTGAACGGCCTGAGGGCCCTCGGGTTCACATACGTGGCGGTCGACCTCATCGGGTACAGGGCCGGGAGCATGAACGAGACACTCGCCGAGAGGGAATCGGATTGAACACCGACAGCATCAGGGAACTTCTGGAGAAAGTGAGCGCCGGGGCGACCGGCGTGGACGAGGCTCTCGACGTTCTCAGGCGCCTTCCCTACGAGGACCTCGGCTTCGCCAAGATAGACACGCACAGGGACCTTCGCACCGGCTTCCCCGAGGTCGTCTTCTGCGAGGGGAAGACCATTGAACAGATAGTCGGAGTCGTCCGGAGCCTGCCGGCGGGCGGGTTTCTGATGGGAACGCGCGCTGACGCCGGTATGTACGATGCCGTGAAGGCGGTCCGAAGCGACGCGGTCTACCACGAATCCGCCAGGATCATTCTCATCGGGGAGGGGAAGGAGAAGCGGTCGGGGAAGGCGATACTCGTCGTCAGTGCCGGCACGTCCGACCAGCCCGTCGCGGAGGAGGCCGCAGTTACGGCGGAGGCGATGGGAAACGCGGTCGAGCGGCTGTACGATGTGGGGGTCGCCGGCATTCACAGACTTCTTTCTCACAGAGAGAAGCTCACCGAGGCGAACGTCCTGGTGGTCGTCGCCGGAATGGAAGGCGCGCTCGCCAGCATCGTCGGTGGGCTGGTGGACCGACCCGTCATTGCCGTTCCGACGAGCGTCGGATACGGCGCCAGCTTCCACGGCCTGTCCGCCCTTCTCACGATGCTCAACAGCTGCGCCCCGGGCGTTGCCGTGGTCAACATCGACAACGGCTTCGGAGCGGGCTACATGGCAAGCGTGATCAACCGGACGTGTGAGGCGCCATGAGAATCGCGTACTTCGATTGCTTTGCGGGCGTGGCCGGCGACATGATCGTCGGCGCCCTGCTCGATGCGGGGCTCGCGCTTGCGGACCTTGAGCGTGAGCTTGCGAAGCTCGACGCCGGCGGCTACAGCGTCGAGGCGCGGAAGACCGAGAGGAACGGCATCTCGGGCACGAAGTTCGAGGTCGCCACTGAAGAAGCGAACGTCTCGAGAAGCGCCGCCGAGATC
>DAOWCM010000013.1 GCA_030639555.1 Candidatus Eiseniibacteriota bacterium
GGGAGCTGGCGTACCTGCTGGACGCGGAGCCTGAGCTCGCTGGCGGGTACGTCCTCGAGGTGAGTTCTCCGGGCCTCGACCATCGCCTCAAGAAGGAGAGGGAGTACGTTCACTTCTCCGGCCGGGAGGCACGCCTCGTGTTGAGGGGCTCTATGGAAGGCCGGAATGTGGTGGAGGGTGTGATTGTGGGCGCGGACGCGGGAGTCGTTCGCATCGCGCCAATGGACGGCGAGGAGCTGTCCATACCTCTTGCGGACATAGCCCGGGCGCGGCTGTCTGTCTGACGGCGTGCGGGGTGGAATTCGACGGCGGCAGGAACCTGCTGCCGTTCGGGAGCAGCCACGATGAACACTGGTGTGCTGGAAGCTCTGAGGAGAATAGCGCGTGAGAAGCAGCTGGACGGAAGCCTCCTTGCCGAGGCGCTCGAGGCCGGCCTGCTCTCGGCAGCGCGTAAGAAGTACGGGCCCACGGCGGAGATCGAGGTCATCGTGGACGACGAGGACGACGCGATAGGTGTCTTCCTCAACAAGACCGTCGTGGATACTCCCGAGGACGACATCCTCGAGATTGACGTCGAAGAGGCGCAGGAACTGGACTCGATCTATGAGATAGGCGACGTCGTGCGCGTGGAGGTGCCGTTCGACGAGTTCGGAAGGAACGCGATCCAGGCCGCGAAACAGATCGTCGTGCAGAGGGTACGAGAGGCGGAGAGGGAGCAGATATACGGCGATTTCCAGGACAGGATCGGCGATATCATCACTGGCGACGTGCAGCAGATCGAGCGCGGCGGCATCGTGGTGAACCTCGGACGCACGGAGGGCCTGCTTCCCGCCAGGGAGCAGATCCGACGCGAGCGGTACCGGCAGGGCGACCGCATCAGGGCCTACCTTCTGTCTGTCGAGAGAACCACGAAGGGTCCTCAGATCATCCTGTCGAGGACGCACCCGAACTTCCTGAAGAAGCTCTTCAGGATGGAGGTTCCCGAGATATACGACGGAGTCGTGGAGATTATGACGATCGCGAGGGAGGCCGGTGGGCGTTCCAAGGTCGCGGTGGTCTCACACGACGAGCGGGTTGACCCGGTCGGGGCCTGTGTGGGAGTCAAGGGCTCGCGGATCCAGACCATCGTTCGCGAACTGGCGGGCGAGAAGATCGACATTGTCCCGTGGAACCTGGACCCATCGGTTCTCGTGTCTCGCGCGCTCAATCCGGCGAAGGTCTCCAAGGCGATCGTCAACGAGAGCGATCACGCGGTCAAAGTCATAGTGCCGGACGACCAGCTCTCCCTGGCCATAGGCAAGGGCGGACAGAACGCGCGCCTGGCAGCCAAGCTCACTGGATGGAAGATAGACATCGTTGGCGAGACCGAGCACTCTCGTGAGCTCGAGATCAACCTCGCGCAGCGGGTCAGGGTCGGAGAGCTGCCCGGCGTCGGCCCGAAGCTAGCGACGAGCCTGGCCGAGGCCGGCTACCGTCACGTGCAGGACCTCGACGGCGTCGACACCGAGGACATTCTCAGGGTGCCGGGTGTTGGTTCGAAGACCGCCGAGAAGATCTCCATCGCAGTGGCGGCGGTGCTCGAGGTTCTTGAGGAGGAGAAGCTTGAACTCCTCAAGGAGATCGAGGAACAGGCGCGAGCCGAAGCGATGGAGCGTGCTGCCGCCCGTGACGCCGAGCGCGCGGAAGCCGAGCGTGCGGCAGCTGAGCGTGCGGAAGCCGAGCGTGTGGAAGCCGAGCGTGCCGCTGAGATGGACGAGGAGGACGCCGAGGAGGGCGAGGCGACTTCCGACGAGACCGAAGATGCCGACGGTGAGGCCGATGATGACACCGATCAAGAGGCCGAGGCAGCTTCCGACGAGACCGGAGATGCCGACGGTGAGGCCGATGATGACACCGATCAAGAGGCCGAGGTAGCTTCCGACGAGACCGGAGATGCCGACGGTGAGGCCGACGATGACACCGATGAAGAGGCCGAGGCAGCTTCCGACGAGACCGGAGATGCCGACGGTGAGGCCGATGATGACACCGATGAAGAGGCCGAGGCAGCTTCCGACGAGACCGAAGATGGCGACGGTGAGGCCGATGATGACACCGATGAAGAGGCCGAGGTAGCTTCCGACGAGACCGGAGATGCCGACGGTGAGGCCGACGATGACACCGATGAAAAGGCCGAGGAAGACAAACCGTCGGAGTAGATGACGGCTCTGGCATCTGATGATACGGGGCCGCGACCGTAGATGGCGGCGCTCCACGACAGCTGAAGACACGGAGGTATCGCTTGAAACGAAGGGTGTACCAGGTTGCGAAGGAGTTCCGCATATCCAGCGAAGCTCTTATCGGCGTGCTCCAGAAGCTCGGTTACGACGTCAAAACGCATATGAACGCGATCGATGATGACGTGGTCGCGAGCGCTCGTGCCGAGTTTGAGAAGGAGAAGGACGTCATCAAGCGCGAGTTTGCCAAGAAGCTGAAGAAGGCTGCGCGCGAGCGGGCAAAGGCTCCCGCTGCTGGGAAGGGCAAGGGGATTGAGGGAGCAGCGAAGCCCAAGCCGACCGCTGCCGGTGCGAAGAAGCCGGTCGAGGCGACGAAGCCCGCCAGGGCGAAGAAGCCGGCTGAGGCGACGAAGCCCGCCGAGGTGAAGAAAGCGGCCGTTGCCCGTGCGAAGAAGCCGGTCGAGCCTACGAAGAGCGCCGAGCCGACGAAGAAAGGCACCGCGCCACCGGTAGCTGCAACGCAGCCTCCGACAGCGCCGGCGAAGCCCGGGCGTGTGGACACATCTCAGAGACGTCGCAAGGGGAGGCGGCCGCGCGTCGATCAGAAGACCGTTGAAGAAACGGTCCGCCGGACGATGGCGGCGACCGTGGGTGACCGACGCCCCAAGCGGCGCCGCAGGCGGGACAGGACGGACGGCGCTGGGGTCGAGCAGGAGCAGAGAATCCGGATTCCGGAGTTCTCGTCCGTCGCCGAGGTTGCCGAGAGCTTCGAGGTACCTGTGAACGACATCATCAAGAAGTGCCTCGACATCGGTCTCATGGTCACTATCAACCAGAGGCTGGACGAGGACACGATCCTGCTGCTCGCTGACGATTTCGATGAGGACGTGGAGTTCATCAAGGAGTACGGGGAGGACATCCTCTACCGGGAAGAGGAAGAGGCGGTCGAGGATGCCGACCAGCTGCCCAGGCCACCCGTCGTTGTCGTCATGGGGCACGTCGATCACGGAAAGACGCTCCGTCTGGACTACATCAGGAGTAGCAACGTCGTAGCCGGCGAGTCCGGCGGTATCACACAGCACATCGGCGCGTATGAGGTCGAGATCGACGGCAAGGCGCTGACGTTCCTGGACACGCCGGGTCACGAGGCGTTCACGGCGATGCGCGCCCGCGGTGCACGGATCACGGACATCGTAGTGCTCGTGGTTGCGGCGGATGACGGCGTGATGCCTCAGACTCTCGAGGCGATAGACCACGCACGGGCGGCCGGTGTTCCCGTGATCGTCGCGCTCAACAAGATGGATCTTCCAGCCGCGAACATGGACAAGGTCAAGGCGGAGCTGTCTAACCACGGCTTGGTCGTCGAGGAGTGGGGCGGCGACACGGTTGCCGTGGAAACGTCGGCCAAGACGGGGGACGGTATTGACAAACTCCTCGACATGGTTCTGGTGCAGGCTGAGCTGCTCGAGCTGACGGCCGCGTACTCCGTACCGGCGAGAGGTGTGGTCGTCGAGGTGGAGAAGGAGCGAGGCCGTGGCGTCGTCACGACCGTGCTCGTGCAGAGTGGAACGCTGCGGATCGGGGATCCGTTCGTCGTCGGCCTGGTCGACGGGAAGGTCCGGGCCCTCTACAACGAGCGGGGCACGAACGTGGAGGAGGCAGGGCCGTCCATGCCCGTGCAGATCTCCGGGCTCAAGGGCGTGCCGCAGGCCGGTGACATGCTGGCCGTGGTCTCCGACGAACATCTGGCGAAGGAGATAAGCGCCAAGCGCAGCCAGCAGCAGTGGGAGCGCCAGACGCGCTTCCAGCACCGAATCACCCTCGAGGATCTCCACAAGCAGATCGCGGAGGGGGCGGTCAAGGAACTGAGGATCGTCATCAAGGGTGACGTCGACGGGTCGGTCGGCGCGCTGGCGGACGCTCTCGAGAAGCTCTCTACGGAAGAGGTCAAGGTCGAGGTCATCCGGAAAGCCGTCGGCGCCGTCACGGAGACCGACGTGCTCCTGTCTGCGGCGTCCGACGCGATCATCGTGGGGTTCCACATCGGCGCCCCTGTCGATGTGCGCGATATGGCAAGGCGTGAGCGCGTCGAGATAAGGCTCTACAGGGTCATCTACGAGGCCGTCGAGGATATCAAGGCGGCGATGGAGGGCATGTTGGAGCCGGAGCGCCGCGAGGTCGTGGCGGGGACCGCGGAGGTGCGAGAGACCTTCAAGGTGCCGAATCGCGGCATTATCGCGGGCTGCTACGTGCTGTCCGGCACAATCAAGCGCAACGCCAAGTGTCGTGTGATACGCCAAGAGATGGTTGTGTACGAGGGCAGAACAGATTCGCTCAAGCGCTTCAAGGATGACGTGCGAGAGGTTCAGACGGGCTTCGAGTGCGGCATCGGGATCGCTGGATTCGACGAACTGAAGCAGGGTGACCTGATCGAGGTCTACGACATCGAGGAGATCGCCCGGAAGCTCGGCGATCCCACGCCCCGCTAGATCCGATACGCAGAGGCTTCGGACGGTGACGATTGGCACTCTTGAGGTTGTCCTCCTGATTCGCGAGAGTCACTCGCTGAAGTCGCGGAGGAGGGTCGTCAAGAGCCTGACAGACAGGATCAGGTCGAGGTTCAACGTGTCTGTGGCCGACCTCGGAGATCAGAATCTCTGGCAGAAGGCTGTGATAGGCGTGGCGGTCGTCGCGAACGACGGCCGCTTCGTCAATCAGGTGCTGTCCAAGGTCCTGGACTTCATCTCTGCTGATTCGAGGGCCGAGATCATCGATCAATCGATGGAGATCCGGTAGGGCGCGACGCGGAGGTCGTGAGGCCGGAGGGAGTTGCGTTGTCTCACAAGAGAGTGCTCAGGGCGGGCGAGGCCATCAGGAGAGAGCTGGGCTTCATCCTCGACAGGAAGCTCTGTGACCCGCGGATAGGGATGGTGACCGTGACGCGCGTGGACCTCAGCGAGGACCTTCGCTACGCCAAGGTCTTCGTGAGCTTCCTCAGTGACAACGAGGAGCGGGATGAGTCGCTCCGCCTGCTGCGCAAGGCGCGGCGCTTCGTCCGGGGCGAACTTGCGCACTCGTTGCGCTTTCGGGTTGCGCCGGAACTCACGTTTCTCATCGACGACTCGTCTAAGAACTACATCCGCATCTCAAATGTGCTCAAGGACATACAGAAAGAGGACTCGGAGGGGCGGAGTGAACGGTCTGACGAAGACAACGGCGGAGAGTCGCGGGAAGATACTGGAAGCGCTTGAGGGGCCCGGTCCCTTCCTGATCGCATCTCACAAGGGGCCTGACGGCGATGCGCTCGGAAGTTCCCTCGCGCTGAAGCTGTGGCTCGAGGGGCGCGGCAAGCGCGTGGAAGTCGTCAACTCGGACGGCGTGCCGGATCCGTTCGGGTTTCTCCCGTCGGCCGACCGCGTGCTCCTGGAAATTCCACCCGACCTCCTCGGCTGCACCGCTTTCGTTCTGGACACCCCCGTTGTGTCCAGAGCCGCGCTTGCTGAAGGAGTGCTGGAACGCGCCTCGCTCGTGATCAACATCGACCACCATCCTGACAATACCGGCTACGGCGACGTCAACTTCGTGGACACATCGGCCTCGTCAGTGGCGCTCATCATATACGAGCTGCTTGCCGACACGGGGGAGCTCTCGTCCGCCATCTCGTCGCTGCTCTACGCCGGGGCCATGACGGACACGGGTGGTTTCCGCTTCGGGAACACTGACGCCCGAACGCTTCACGCTGCCGCGGAACTCGTGGTTCTCGGAGCGAATCCCGCCGGGCTCGCCAACGCCGTTTACGGCGAGCAGCCCCTGGGACGCCTGAGATTGCTCGGGCTGGTGCTCTCGACAACGGAGACGGAGCTTGATGGGAAGGTGGCGGTTTCCGTGATGACGGAGCGCATGAAGAGCGATACCGGTTCGACCGGCGAGGACATAGAGGGAATCGCCTCCGTCGGGCGACTGGTTCGTGGGGTTGAGGTGGCGCTCCTCCTTCGCGAGGAGGACGGCCGCATCCGGGTGAGCCTTCGGTCGAAGGGCGCGGTCGACGTCAATGCCGTCGCGCGCCGCCTGGGTGGCGGGGGACACAACGCGGCGGCCGGGGTGCTGCTTGACGGGCCGATTGAGTCGGCCCGGGAGCGGCTGCTCGAGGCCGTTGGCGAGACCATGGCCGGGGAGGGCCCGTGAATCGCATCCTGGTCATCGACAAACCCAGGGGACTCACCTCGCACGACGTCGTGGCGCGCGTCCGTCGGATCACGGGGGTGCAGAAGGTGGGACACGCCGGCACGCTTGACCCCGCCGCCACGGGAGTGCTCGTCGTGTTCGTGGGGAAGGCCACGAGGCTGGCACAGTTCTTCGTCGATCTGGAGAAGCGCTACCACGGTCGCGTTGTCCTCGGCGTCACCACGCACACGCAGGATTCAGAAGGGAACGTCGAGTCGACCGCTGACGTCTCCGGTGTCACGCGGCCGCAGATAGAGGAAGCGTTCGCGGCATTCGAGGGGGAGACCGAGCAGATACCGCCCATGGTCTCCGCGCTCAAGCGCGACGGGACGCCGCTCTACGTTCTCGCGAGACGCGGGGAGGTCGTGGAGCGAGCGCCGAGGCGCATCACGATCAGTGAACTGAGGATCCTCTCCGTCGAGATGCCTGAAGTCGAGTTCGAGATGACGTGCTCAAGGGGGACGTACGTTCGCACGGTCGCCGCGGACATCGGCGAGCGGCTCGGCTGCGGCGCTCACCTGGGTAAGCTTGTGAGAACCGCCGTGGGGCCGTTTCACGTGGACGATGCCACGAGCCTGGATGAGCTGGCCCGAGCCTTGGCAGACGCTGAAGGCGTAGGGCACTCGATGTACGATGCTCTGTCCTTCATGCCCGAGGTCCGCGTAACCGAGAGAGAGGAGGACGCGCTCTCGACGGGCGGCGCGATAGATATCGACCTCGAGCGGCTCGGGAACCATGTCGGGAGCTTCGTCCGACTCAGCACGGACGGCTCGGAACTTGTCGCCGTAGGCAGGAGAGTCCAGGCGTCTCCCGGGAACGGCGGCGCCGCGGCCGCCCCGGACAAGATCCGAATCCAGCCGGTCCGGGTGTTCGTGGAGCCCGTCTGAGTCGCACAGGAGCAATCCATCACAGCGAGAGGAAACAGCACACGAGCATGCGAGTAGCACGGACACCCACGGAGCTTGCGGCCGACAGGGCCGACCAGCTGACGTTCACTCTCGGGAACTTCGACGGTCTGCATCTGGGGCACCAGGCGGTCATTGCTGAACTCGTGGGCAGCACACGCGCCCGTGGCGGGACGTCCGTGGCGGTGACGTTCGATCCCCATCCTCTGTCGGTCGTCCAGCCGGACCGCGCGCCGCGGCTCCTGACTCCGCTGACCGAGAAGCTCGATGCAATGGCCGACATGGGCATCGACGTGGCGCTGGTGATCGATTTCACGCCCGAACTGGCCTCGGAGGAGGCCGCGACGTTCCTGTCGTGGCTCGGTGTCGTCCGGGGATCGCATCTGGTCCTGGGTTATGATTTCCACATGGGCCGCGGGCGCGCATGCGACCTGTCCGCACTGTCGGCGATGGGTGCGGAACTGGGTTACGGCCTCGATGTCGTTCCGCCGGTCGAGCACGAGGGCCTGCCGATATCGAGCACGAGGATCCGTGAGAGCGTGAAGCGCGGGGACGTTCAGGACGCCGCCGCCATGCTGGGCCGTCCATACTCGGTGAGCGGCGTGGTGGTCGAGGGGAGCGGTGTAGGCCGGGGGCTTGGCAGCCCGACCGCCAACCTGCTGCTTCCGGCCGAGAAGCTGCTTCCGGGCGACGGGGTCTACTTCGTGACCGTCGAGAGCCTCGGGGGGCGCCCGGGGGTCATGTACGTCGGCACCAGGCCGACTCTGGATGCCGGAGCGCGCGTCGCCGAGGTGCACGTGCTGGATCTTGAGGGAGACCTCTACGGGCAGGAGCTGCGCGTCGGGCTGCGCAGGCGCCTGAGAGGCGACTCGCGGTTCGGGAACCTGAAAGAGCTTAAGCAGAGCATCAAAGAGGATCTGGAGCGCGCCAGAGAGGTGGCGGAGGGCGGCGGGGGTGTGTGACGGAGCGTCAAGGCGGGCGGTTTTCCCGTTTGACACCCCATGGGTCTTGTGCTAGGTTGACCCAAGTATTGCTAGTTTCCGGTGCGTCGACACATGGAGGAAGCAGAAATTGTCGTTGAGCAAGGAGAAGAAGAGGGAGATCGTCCAGCGCTTCGAGACCCACACCGGTGATACTGGGTCCGCCGAGGTGCAGATCGCGCTTCTGACGGAGAGGATCGAAACCCTCTCACAGCACTTCGAGAAACACAAGAAGGACAACCACTCACGGCTCGGACTCCTGAAGATGGTGGGGAAGAGGCGCCGCCTCCTGAACTACCTCAAGGACCAGAAGTCCGACAGCTACAAGCTGGTGATCAAGGAATTGGGGTTGCGCAGGTAATTGGTACCTGCAGACTGCGCGCCACCCATTCGCTGGCCCTCCCGCGAGCTTACGGGAGGGTCTTGCTCTAGATACTCAGGCGCGCTTGGAGGTAAGAGATGCACAAGGTAGAGATAGAGTGGGCAGGGAGGACACTGTCCATCGAGACTGGCAGGCTCGCAAGGCAGGCCGGTGGCGCCATGTTGGTTCGGTACGGCGACACGGTCGTTCTCGCCACGGCCACCATCTCGAAACACGAAATCCCGCGGGACTTCCTTCCTCTCTTCTGTGAGTACAGGGAGAAGTTCTACGCCGCTGGCAAGATACCGGGCGGTTTCTTCAAGCGTGAGGGGAGACCTCAGACCAAGGAAGTGCTGAGCTCCAGACTCATCGACCGACCGATCCGTCCGCTCTTGCCGTCGCACATGAGAAACGAGATCCAGCTCTACGTGAACGTCCTCTCTGCCGATGGCGAGAACGACCCCGACATCCTGGCTCTCGTCGGCGCCAGCGCGGCGCTGTCTATCTCGACGGCTCCGTTCGACGGGCCGACCGCCGCGGTGCGTATCGGGCTTGTGGAGGGCGAGTATGTCGTCAACCCGACGTTCGAAGCCCTGGAGGAGAGTCGCCTGAATCTCGTCATCGCCGGCACAGATGAAGCCGTCGTGATGGTCGAGGGATCGGCGCTCGAGATATCCGACGCCGAGATGCAGGGGGCGCTGGAGATCGGTCACAGCGAGATCCGGAAGGTTATCGCCCTTCAGCATGAGCTCCTGTCGAAGCTGGAGATCAAGAAGATAGAGGTCCCGTCGCCTGAGCTGCCGGATGGGCTCGCGGACCGGGTCCGGAACGACTACGGCGCTCGTGTGGTCGAGGCGGTCCACATCCAGGAGAGGTCGCCCAGGCGCGAGGCCCTCGACGCGGTCAAGGAAGAGGCTCGGGCCGCGCTCGCCGAGGAGCACCCCGAGCAGGAAAGGGCCATCGGCGACATCATCCACGACCTGGAGAAGGTCGAGATCCGCAGGATGATCCTCGATGAGGGCAAGCGTGTGGACGGCCGCGCCACGGACGAGGTCAGGGGAATCGTCTGTGAGACGTCGGTTCTGCCTCGGACTCACGGGTCCGCCGTTTTCACTCGGGGCGAGACGCAGGCGCTCGCGGTGATGACGCTGGGTTCCACTCGGGACGAGCAGAAGATCGACGCGCTCGAGGGCGAGTCCTGGCGGAGCTTCATGCTCCATTACAACTTCCCTTCGTTCTCAGTAGGTGAGGTCAGGCCCATCAGGGGACCGGGTCGGAGAGAGATAGGGCACGGCAATCTGGCGGAGCGGGCGCTCATGCCTGTCATCCCGCTGGATGAGGCCTTCCCCTACACCATCCGGCTCGTGTCCGATATCCTCGAGTCTAACGGCTCGTCGAGCATGGCCACGGTCTGTGCCGGTTCACTGGCGCTGATGGACGCCGGCGCGCCCACCAAGGCGGCCGTTGCGGGCGTCGCGATGGGGCTCGTCAAGGAAGGCGACCGTTACGCGGTGCTGACGGACATCCTCGGGCTCGAGGACCATCTCGGCGACATGGACTTCAAGGTCGCTGGCACGCGCGAGGGCATCACGGCCTTCCAGCTCGATTCGAAGATCGGCGCTATTCCGACGAACCTGCTCACCGAGGCCCTGGCGAAGGCTCACACCGCCCGAGTCCACATCCTGGATATCATGGACGGTGAGTTGTCCGCGCCGCGGCCGCAGCTGTCCGACTACGCGCCACGGATCGTCATGGTGACGGTCCCGCCCGAGAAGATCGGCGAGATCATCGGTCCAGGCGGCAGGGTCATCAGGAAGATGCAGGAAGAGACTGAGACCAAGATCGACATCAACGACGAGGGCATCGTCAAGATCTCCGGCGACTCCGCTGACGGCGTCCAGGCCGCGCGCGAGACCATCGAGCTCATGATGAAGGAGCCGAAGGTCGGTGAGGAGTACGAGGGGCCGGTCAAGAGCATCACTGACTTCGGCGCTTTCATCGAGATACTCCCGAATCGCGACGGTCTCTGCCACATATCCGAACTGGAGTACCACCGGGTCAACTCGGTTGAGGACGTGGTGAAGATGGGGGAGATGGTCAAGGTCAAGGTCATCGGCGTTGAGGACCACGGCAAGGTGAGGCTCTCGCGGAAGGCGCTCATGCCGAAGCCGGAAGGCTACGTGGAGCCGCCGAAGCGCGACAGGCCTCGTGAACGCAGCGGTGCACGGTCGGGCGGGAGATCGTCAGGCGGCCGCGGCGGCCGCGGCAGGCGTTAGACCGACCGGGACGGACGGATGGCGAGCTGACGGCGGCCGGGAACGGTCGCCGTCGGAGCCGCCGCCCTGGCAGGACGTTCCGGCCAGGACCGAATCGGAGCGCGCGGCGATGGACAGGATCGAGGTCGAGATAGTGCGGCTTCCGGGCTCGGAGGGGCTGCCGCTGCCACGCCGCATGAGTGGCGGGGCGGCGGGTCTGGACCTGCCCGCGGCGGTCCCTGCGGCTGTTACCATCGCGCCCGGGGCCTTTGAGCTCATCCCGACCGGGTTCGCCATCGCGGTTCCGGACGGGTACGAGGCTCAGGTGCGTTCGCGGAGCGGCATGGCCCTCAAGCACGGTGTCTTCGTGCTCAACAGTCCCGGGACGATCGACTCGGACTACCGGGGCGAAGTGAGTGTGATCCTCGCCAACTTCGGCCGTGAGCCATTCACGATCGCGCGGGGAGACAGAGTCGCTCAGCTGGTCGTTGCGCGCGTGTCGACGGTCTCGTGGGTGGAGGGCGACGCTCTGGTCTCCACCGGGCGGGATTCGGGTGGATTCGGCCACACGGGCGGCCATGGTGGCGCCGGTTCCTGAGGGGGAGAGGGCGAATGGCTGGTTCCGAGGGCCTCAAGCGCTCGGTACTCCGTGTTCTGGACTTCATCTTCATTCTGAGACCCACGGTCGTAGTCGTCATGTGGGTCTTTTTCTTTGGAAGCGCAGCGCTTGCAGGGAGGGCTAGCGGCGCCTCGCTGCCGCTGTTCTTCCCATCCCGAGACCTGCTGCTGGGATTCGGCGCCATGACTGCCGTTCTCGGCGGTGGGTGCCTCCTCAACCAGATCTCCGACGTCGAGACCGACCGGGTCAATGAGAAGCTCTTCTTCCTGCCGCGCGGCATCATCTCGATGCGTGCGGCGTGGGTCGAGCTGGCGGTCGTGTGGGTCGTGGCGGCCGCACTGGCTGCTCCTCTCTCCCCGGGTTTCAGGGTCGTGCTGGCGGCGTCGCTCCTCCTGAACGTCACCTACTCGGCTCGACCGGTCCGGGCCAAGTCGCACTGTCCGTGGGACATGGTGTGGAACGGCCTCGGATTCGGCTTCGCGTCCGCCGCGGCCGGATGGGCCTCCGTCGCACCGCTCAGCTCCGCCATCATCCCGCTCGGCCTGACCTACGCCCTGGCGGTCGCCGGCGTGACCGCGTCGACGACGGTGCTCGACGTGGAGGGAGACCGGGCCGAGGGGCTGAGGACCACCGCGGCTGTTCTCGGCGCGTCGGGCGCCAGCGCACTGACTCTCGTGCTCGTGGCAGCTGCCGGGATCGCCGGGGCGCTGTTGCGCGATCCGGTCGGGTTCTTCGGACCGTTGCTGTCTCTTCCGATGCTCGTGCGTGCGCACGTGACGCGCGACAGAGCGCACAGGATCGCGGCCAATCAGTTCGCGGTGGGCGCGTTCGTCATCGTCACGTCGATTCGCGCCCCGTATCTGCTTCTCCTGCTTGCTCTGGTCTACTTCGGGTCCCGTGGCTACTACAGGGTCCGCTTCGGTTTCTCCTACCCGGGCGCGGGAACCCCCTAGTGCCCTCATGATCGCGCTCCCGGGCTTTTCCATTGACATCCGTTAAGCACGCTCCCTATTCTCGGGAGGCTTCACAGAGGTCTTCCGGGAGGATCAGACGTGCCTGAAACCGTCCGCGACAGAAGTCTCAAGTGGTTGTCCCGCGTCATGTTCCTTGTCGCGGGAGTCGCCGCCTTCTCGCTCGTTGCGCAGTACGGGTTCTACCTGAGCGAGCGGGAGCGGCGCGTCTTGAGCATGGTGGATCTCGCTATCGTCGGGGTCTTCATGCTGGACGCTGTCGTGCGGTTCGCCATGTCGCGAAGGAAGGTCCTGTATCTCAAGGCGCGCTGGCCGGCAGTGGGCATCGTGGTGCTCATAATCGCCCAGCTCTTCCTCGTGTCTGTTCTCCAGGGGCGCGGAGGCCTGCCGGTCAACATGACCTCACCGGGCGTCTTCTCACTGGCGAAGGGCTACATCATCGTGCTTCAGGTCTACCTGGTGGTCCTGATCCTGGGTGAGGCCGTGCGAGCCAACAGGAGCGTCGCGTCGACCAAGATCGCACCGGCGCGAACGGTGATCGCATCGTTTCTGCTCATTATCGTGGTCGGTGCCCTGCTGCTGGCGACGCCCCGAGCGACAGTTGGGGGACACATGACCCCGATAGACTCGCTGTTCACCGCCACGTCCGCCGTGTGCGTCACGGGCCTCATCGTCGTCGATACGGGCAGCCACTTCACCAGGTTCGGTCACGCGATCATTCTCACGCTCATCCAGATAGGGGGCCTGGGACTCATCACGTTCGTGACCTTCTTCGCGACCGTCCTCAGGGGAGGACTGGGCGTTCGCGAGAGCCTTGTGCTGCGGGGCATGATGACGTTCGAGACCATCGGCCGGATAGGACGAACCCTCAGGTACGTCATTGGCATCACGTTCCTCATGGAGGTCGCGGGCGCGGTGCTCCTCTACCTGGCGACCAGGTGTGACTTCGGGACGACGGCCCAGGCCGTGAGGGCATCCGTCTTCCACTCGGTGTCCGCGTTCTGCAACGCCGGGTTCTCTCTGCACGCGACCAGCTTCCAGCGCTACGTGTCGAACGTCCCGGTCAACCTGGTGATGACGACGCTCATCATCGTGGGAGGCCTCGGGTTCCCCGTGCTCATGAGCGTCGTCCGCAAGTACCCTCTGACCGGGCGGGGGGCGGGTGCAGGGAGGCGCTGGCCCCTGCACGTGCGGCTGGTGGTGGCGATGACCCTGGCATTGCTCGTTCTGGGGACGTTTTCCTTTCTCGCTTTCGAGTGGAACGGCACGCTGGCAGACAAGTCGTTCGGAGCGAAGCTCCTGGCGTCCTACTTCGGCTCGGTCACGGCCCGAACGGCGGGATTCAACACTGTGCGAACGGCGTCACTGGCCCTGCCCACGCTCTTCCTGCTGGCGTCGCTCATGTTCATCGGCGGCTCTCCCGGCGGGACGGCCGGGGGGGTGAAGACCGTCACCGTAGGTCTGGTGCTCGCGTCGATCCGGTCGATGTTTCGCGGGACGGACAGGGTGGAGTTCTTCAGACGCCGGGTGCCGGACTGGCTGGTCAGGGAGGCGCTCGTCGTCGTCTCGATGGGAATACTCGTTGTCGTGGGAGGCACGCTCGTGCTCCTTGTGGTCGAGGATTTGACTTTGAGCGAGGTGCTCTTTGAGGTAGTCTCGGCCTTCGGAACCGTTGGGCTCTCTACCGGGATCACGTCGTCGCTCTCGGTCGCGGGCAAGCTGTCTCTCCTCTTCATCATGCTCGCCGGCCGCGTGGGTCCGCTCACGCTGGCGCTCGCGCTGGCCCAGCGTCGTGACAAGCCGCTTTACGACTACGCGGAGGAGCGGGTCATCATCGGGTAGCGGCCGAGGAGCCACGGGTAGCGGGCGGGGAGCCACGGGGGCGGCAGCGGAACGGGGCGGGTATCGGAGCAAGTTCGCGAGCCGATCGAAGCAGATGTCGGAGGTTCGAATGAAGCGCTACGCAGTGATCGGACTGGGACTTCTGGGCAGGAGTGTCGCACGGGAGCTGGCCGGACGGGGGGCAGAGGTCATCGCGGTCGATATGAACCATGAACTGGTCCAGTCGATGGCGGAGGAAGTGCCTCTGGCTGTTCGGCTCGACTCGACCAACCGGGAAGCGCTGAAGCAGCAGGGCATCGACCAGGTCGACGCCGCGTTGGTTGCCATAGGCCAGAACTTCCAGGCCGCGGTGCTGACGACGGCGCTCCTCAAGGAGTTCGGAATCGAACGCGTCATCTCGCGCGCGGGGACGGTGGAGGAGGCGCGGATACTGAGGCTGGTCAACGCCGACGAGGTAGTACTCGTGGAGGAGATGGTCGCGAGAAGACTGACGACCCGGCTGATGAGCCCCAGCCTGGTCGAGATGATCGAGCTGACTCCGGGCATGAGTCTGGCGAAGATAGAAGCGGCGCCCGAGATGCTCGGGAAGACGCTGGCTTCGCTCAAGTTCAGGCAGCGCTACGGGCTGAATGTCGTGGCGGTCATCAAGAGCGCCGCAGACGGCCAGGGCGGTGCGGCAACCATGCTGCCCGACCCGGAAGAGGTGATCGAAGAGGGCGACGTTCTTGTGGTCGACGGACCGGACGAGGCCATCGAACGGTTGTCGTCGGGGGACAACGACTAGGACCGCGCCTGCGGGACCATCTCGGGCGCGTCGTGCCGGAGCGGGGTCCGCGGGCGTTTTCTTGTGCTCTTTGGGGACAGCTTCAACGCGGGGAAAGCGATGAGACGGCGCTACTACATCGGTGACATCGGGGACTACGACGGGCAGGAAGTTACGCTCGAGGGGTGGCTCGCCGGAAGAAGGTCGAGCGGGAAGATCCTGTTCCTGCAGGTGCGGGACGGGACCGGCTTCATACAGTGTGTCGTGGGCAGGGGGGACGTGGACGATGAGATCTTCGAGGAGTTGGCGGCGTTGCCCATGGAGTCGTCGCTCAGAGTGACCGGGCGTGTCGCGGCCGACGCCCGTGCGCCGGGAGGGTTCGAGGTGTCTATAGTCTCCGCCGAGGTTGTTTCCGCCGCCGATCTGGAGTTCCCCATCACGCGGAAGGAGCACGGTGTGCCCTTCCTGATGGACCACCGCCATCTCTGGATCCGTTCCTCGCGCCAGTGTGCGGTCCTGAGAATCAGGGCGACCGCGATCCGGGCCGCGAAGAACTACTTCGACTCGAGAGGCTACCTCCAGCTTGACACGCCGATCCTCACGCCTACGGCGTGCGAGGGCACGACGACCCTGTTCGAGACCAACTACTTCGAGGAGAGCGCATACCTGTCGCAGAGCGGCCAACTCTACAACGAGGCGACCGCCATGGCCTTCGGGAAGGTCTACTGCCTGGGTCCCGCCTTCCGGGCCGAGAAGAGCAAGACAAGGAGACATCTGATAGAGTTCTGGCAGATCGAGCCTGAGATCGCGTTCGCAGACCTTGACGACATCATGGACATTCAGGAGGAGCTCGTTACAGAGATGGTCGCGACGATCCTCTCGGAGAGAGCTCCCGAGCTTGGTATTCTCGAGAGAGACATCGAGGCGCTCGAGCGGGTGAAGCCACCGTTCCCGCGGATCACGTACTCGGAGGCCGTGGAACTCCTGAACAAGGCCGGACACAGCTTTGAGTGGGGCGGTGACTTCGGCGCGGAGGACGAGACGGTACTCTCGCTCGAGTTCGACAGGCCGGCCATGGTCACCCGCTACCCGCGGGCCGTGAAACCCTTCTACATGGAGAACGATCCCGACGACGAGCGGGTGACGCTCTCGGTCGACATGCTGGCGCCCGAAGGCTACGGGGAGATCGTCGGTGGCGGCCAGAGGATGATGGACGCGACGGAGCTGGAAGCGCGTATGCGCGAGGACGGCGTGCCCATCGACGACTACCAGTGGTACCTCGATACCAGGAGGTACGGGGCGGTGCCGCACGGGGGGTTCGGGCTCGGGATAGAGCGCGTCGTCACGTGGATCTGTGGGCTTCCTCACATCCGCGAGGCCATTCCGTTTCCCAGGATGCTCAATCGCATGAGGCCCTGACACAGCAACGCCTGCCCCGGCGGACTACAGACACAACCAAAGAGAACGGCGCGCCGGCTCCCAGCCTGCGCGCCGCTTGTCATTGCAGGGCTCTCTCCTCATCATCAGCAGTCGAAGTAGAGGCCGTACTCCGCCGGGTGCGGCCGGGCCCCGATCTCCTCACTCTCACGTCGCTTGAGGCCGATCCAGGACGACACGAACGCCTCCGGGAAGATGCCCGTGTCCGAAAGGAAGGCGCAGTCGCTCGCCAGCTCGATCAGCGCCTCTTCGAGGGTGACGGGAAGGGGCACTATCTTGTCCCGCTCCGCCATGGGCAGGTCGTGGATGTTCGTGTCGATCGGACCGAAGCCGTTCTCCCGCGGGTCCATCCGATTCTCCAGACCGTCCAGGCCGGCGGCGAGAAGGGCCGCCATGGTCAGGTAGGGGTTCCCGGACGCATCCGAAGGACGGTACTCAATCGTCTTGGTCAGAGGCTCGTTCGCGTACTTCGGGATCCGGATGGCCGCACTCCTGTTGGCCGCCGAGAAGAACAGGTTGGTCGGCGCTTCGTAGCCGGGTCGCAGCCTGCGGTAGGAGTTGGTGCTCGGACTGGTCACGGCAGCGAGAGCGCGGCCGTGCTGGAGAATGCCTCCGATGAAGAAGAGCGCTTTCTCAGAGAGCCCGGCGTAGCCGTCGTCCGCGTGGAAGACGGGATTGCCGTCCTGCATCAGCTTGATGTGGAAGTGGAGCCCGCTGCCCGGTTCCCAGGGGAGCGGCTTCGGCATGAACGTGGCCGAGAGGTCCCAGTCGAGCGCGGTGTTGCGCACGATGTACTTGCTCCACATAACGTGGTCGGCCGCCTGGACGAGCGGTTCACCCTCGACCTCGATCTCGAGCTGACCGGGAGCGCCGTTCTCGTGGTGGTGGTATCTGACGGGGATGCCCGTCTCTTCCATGCGTGCGGCGATCTCGTTTCGTATCTCGAAGTGGGAGTCGGAGGGTGGAGTCGCGTGATAACCGGAGCGGGGCCTGATGCGGTACCCAAGGTCGGGTTCATCGGAACCGGGCTCCGGCCAGCCGGCCTCGGTTGAACTCACCCGGTAATGCGCTCCGTTCGGGGCCTCGTTGAACGACACGCCAGAGAAGACGTAGAATTCCAGTTCGGGACTCCAGAGGCTCTCGTTTGCGTGCCCGGACCGTCGAAGCGCGTCCTCAGCCTGTCCCGCTATCACCCTCGGGTCGAGCGCGAAAGGCTCCTTGGAGTCGGCATCCGCGGCGGTCGCTATCATGGCGACGATCTGGTTATCGCCGTACTCCTCACCGGTTGCGGTGGATCGGATCGGAAGGAGCACCATGTCGCCGCTCTCGATGGAGGTGAATCCCGGGATGCTCGAGCCGTCGAA
>DAOWCM010000253.1 GCA_030639555.1 Candidatus Eiseniibacteriota bacterium
AATACCGGCGAACAATTCGACCCCGTTGCCCCGACCAGCTCGCCGGCTAGCTTCCAGAACGTGGGGGCTTACATCCAGGGGGCCTTGCCGCGAATGCTGCGTAGCTCCCTTGCGAGGAGGGAAAGATGAAGAAGTTCACCATAGTCCGTGTCGCGATCCGCGAAGAGGGGGCCTTCGGGATATTCCTCTGTAAGGGGATTCCATTCGGCGTGACGCTCGAGCGCACCTACGATCCGGACAACGACGTCAAGATCCCCCCTGGACGCTACATATGTTCGCGAACTCTTTTCTTCCGGGGCGGGTATGAGACCTATGAGGTCCCCGTCCCGGGACACTCGCGGCTCCTGTTCCACAAGGGCAACGTGGAGACCGACTCCGAGGGCTGCCCCATTGTGGCCAAGTCCTTTGGGATGTTCGGGGGCATCCCCGGTGTGGCATCCTCGAGGATCGGGTTCAACGAGTTCATGGCCCTAGCGAATGGTGCACCCGAGATCGAACTGAAAGTGGATAACTGGGAGAGACGAGATGATTCTTGAGTGGGCAGTAGGCATCATAGGTACTACACTTTCAGCGTCCATCGGCGCCGTCAACGCGAGGATATCCAGGCTCAATAAGAAGGTGTGCGAGAACTCGACGGCGGTCGGCGAGCACTCGGTGATACTCGGGAAGATCCCCGCCGAGGTCAAGGTGGCCGTGCTCACCGCGATGAAGGAGCACGAGGAGCTGAACGGCAAGAGGTTCGGCGACTTCCAGAGGACCCTCGGTGAAATCAAGACAGACGTAGGGATTCTCAAAAGTAGGAGAGGCTGATGAAACAAATACTTGCCATTAGTGCGTCGCTTGCGTTGGTCCTGCCCGCCTGCGGTGGGATCGACCTGCCCGACAGAGATGGAGACGGCCTTCCGGATGCGATTGATCTATGCCCTGATGAGCCTGGACCAATCGAAAACGGGGGCTGCCCGTACCCGCCGGAGGAGCAGTACGACTGCGAGAATCCACCCGAGGCACAGGCACGGTTCTTCGGGCCGGAGGGTTGGGTGTCGGGGCGAGTGATGATCGTCTTCAAGAAGACAGCCGACAGATCCGGCGCGCTGACGCTGTCCCCGACCGCGAGCGTCCTCAACAGGGTGCTCTCGGAGTATATGATGCTCAAGAGCCCGAAGCGGCTACTGAACGTCGGGATGATCGCCGCCGGAGCCGATCTCGAAACAATCGCGAAGCTGTTGCTCGATGACTCGATCAGCGGCGTCTACGCGGTGAAGACATATCAGGTCGAGCCCATATCGGCGGAGGGCGTCTCCTCGTGGGGCCTCGACGCGATTGACGCGAGAGATGGTCTCGACGGAGAGTACGAGCCTCGAGCCCGGGGCCAGGGCGTTCACGTCTACATCGTGGATACGGGCATCGACCCCGACCACAACGAGTTCACAGGTCGGATCGGTCGGGTTCTCTCCGCGCACGGAGATACTGGCTACGACGGCCACGGGCACGGGACCCATGTTGCGGGAACGGTCGGCGGGACACACTACGGCGTGGCGAACGCAGTCACGATCAACGCCTGCAAGGCGCTCAACAACCAGGGCTCTGGGACGACCGAGCAGGTGGTCTGGTGCATCGACCAGGGCATCGGGCTCATACAGGAACTCGGCGTGCCGATGGTCGGGAACATGAGCCTCGGCGGTTCTCCTGACCCACCGCTCGACGCTGCCGTCTGCCGGGCGGGCGCGGCCGGGATGCCCTACGCTCTCGCTGCCGCGAACGACTACGGTGCGTCCGCGTGTTCGGTGTCGCCCGCACGGGTGAAGCAAGCTGCGACGATCATGTCGAGCAACAGGAGCGACAGACTCTCCGACTTCTCGAACGTTGGAATCTGTACCGACCTGATCGCACCGGGTGAGGACATCACGAGTGCGAAGCCAGGGGGCGGAAACCAGACGATGTCGGGGACGAGCATGGCCTCGCCTCACGTCTGCGGAGCAATCGCGCAGTGCCTTGAGCTGAATCCCGGGGCGGGAATGACGTGCATCGAAGAAGTGCTCTCGTGGGCGACTACAGATCGGATTGGTGGAGTCCCATCCGATTCTCCGAACCAGTTCCTCTTCGTGGGAAAAGTTGACGGCCCCCCTCCACCGCCACCGCCTCCGCCTCCACCTCCGCCTCCACCGCCTCCACCGCCTCCGCCCGCGTGCTCGTTCAACACGCCGACCGCAGCTTGGATGGCGGCGAACGACTATGACTGCGAGATCGCACCAAAGAAGGAGGGTCGAAGGAACTTCGGGGCAACACCGAAGTGCAAGCGATGGCCAGATTTCCCGGACGGCACGCTGTACTACTGCCAGCCGGGCCTATGGCCCGAGCGGTGTGCCGAAGGACGCCGGGACGGTCCGGTGGCTCCGGACGGCCACCCGGGGCGGGTAGCGTGCGAGAAGCAGTTTCTTCAGCTTCGCTGCCCATACTTCAGCTTCTCCTCCGATGAGCACATGAGCTACGACCCTTGGTACGTGATCAACGGCGAGAACCAGAACCACCCGAGGAACGTGCGGGTCTGCGGTCAGGGTCAGTTCGAGTCCCACGAGTCGTGGCGACGCGAACCCTACCAGGGCAGGAACTACATCGTCGCAGGCCAGTGGTCCATCGCATCCGCGCACGGCAACGGGAACGTCTGCGCCGAAGCCGCGAACGGCGTAGCCAAGAAGTGCGTGAGGTTCGTGGAGCCATAGGAGAGATCAAATGAGCCAGGAAAGCATCGGGATCATCGATGGGGGTGAGCATGCCGTTACCGCTGGCTGGGAGAAGATGAGCGATAGCGACCTTGGATTCAATGTCATCACCTTCCGGGTCGATAAAGGCGCCAGCGACATCTGGTGGGGGGTCGGCCTGATCGGAGGGGGCGTCAGGAGGGTGATGTTCATGGAGGAAAAGGAGAGCTGGACAATCGGCCCCAGGGCCGGCACGGTCAGGCCCAGCGACATCCGGATCAAGGGAACACCCAACGACCTGGTGTTCTGGGTGGGGGTGAAGGTATGAGAGATCATGGATCAGGTTTCTACCCCCACTCCGTACGGGGTACCAGGAACCACGGTGCTGTGCCCGCCCTCGGCGTACACCCGCTCCTTCGCACGGCGCCGGTCACGTTGCAGGCGACGGGCATCGTTTGGTCACCGAACATATTGCAGCGATTCCGTCGCTGGCTGAGGTCGGCGTGGCGGAGAACCGTAAGCTTCCTACAAAGGGAAGTAGTAATCACCATCAAACTGGAGAGGTAAGTCATGGCGCTTCAGATGGACGTTGCTTCGCGGAACGCGAGGCTGGACGTAATCGAGAGCACAGCCGGAGCGAGCTGCTCGATGGAGATCCGGACGGGTGCGCAGCCCGCTAACTGCGCGACGGCCAACAGCGGTACGATCCTCGCCACGCTCGACCTGCCCGCCGACTGGATGGCGGCGGCAGCGGCCGGCGCGAAGGCGAAGCTCGGTACGTGGGAGGACGCCTCGGCCGACAACCCGGGCGTGGCCGCTCACTTCCGGGTGTTCAACTCCCAGGCGACGAAGGACGAGACGACCTGCTTCTTGCAGGGCTCGGTCGGCGAGGGCTCGGGCGACCTGTCCCTCGACAACACCACCATCGCGGCCGGTCAGACCATCACAATCACGGGCTTCACGCTCACCGACGGCAACGCCTAGTCCGGCGGCCGGAATGGCTGCCATGCATAGCACCGCGTTCGCGGGGAAGGGGGGATAAATGCCTGTAGCTTGGTTCATCTGCCCTATGGAGGCGCTCAAGCATCCGACGTGGCAGAGGGTGTACCGACGATGCGCAATGTGTCGCCATATTCCATCCCTTCCTGACGGTGAGGGGAGCGAC
>DAOWCM010000074.1 GCA_030639555.1 Candidatus Eiseniibacteriota bacterium
GAGCGCGAGATCTGGATCATCCCGATGCTGAACCCCGACGGCCACACGGCCGGCTCGCGGTACAACGCCCAGGGCACGGACCTCAACCGGAACTACCTGTGCCCCTGCGGCTGCAATGCGGGAACAGCCTTCTCCGCCCCCGAATCGCGCGCCCTGCGCGACTGGAACGCCCGCATGAACCCCGTGACGTCGCTGACGTTCCACACGGGCGCCGTCTACGTCAACTACCTCTGGGACTACACCTACAACCCGACGCCCGACGAGCCGATGATCATCACGATCTCGAACGTCTACGGTGCGCTCAGCGGCCTGCCGGTGACCAACGGCGCCGACTGGTACATCATCCACGGCGGCTGCCAGGACTGGTGCTACGAGACGCGCGGCGAGATAGACACAACCATCGAACTCTGCGTTTCGCACAATCCGCCGGAGTCCAGCATCGACGGGATCGTCGCCGACAACATCCCCGCGATGCTCTACCAGGCGCGGATGTCGGGACGCGGCATACGCGGCCTCGTGACCGACGCCGACACCGGCGAGCCTCTCCAAGCGACCATCAGCATTCCGGAGATAGGGAAGGACGTCTACACGGACTCGGACGTCGGTGACTACCACCGCATGGTCGAGTCGGGCACCTACACGGTCGTGTGCAGCGTCGCGGGTTTCCCGACGCAGACGGAGTACAACGTGTCGGCGAGCCTGGACACCTTCGTTGTCGTCAATTTCCAGTTCGAGATCGAGCGCGGAACGATCGACGGCTACGTGCGTGACACCGAATCGAATCCCATAGCGGCGACGGTCAAGGTGACCGACCTCTACGGCTACTCGGGCGCGAGCGATCCCGTCACGGGCTACTACCAGATCGTGAACGTCCCCGTCGGGACCCACGACCTGCTGGCCAGCCAGCTCGGGTACTCGAGCGTTGAACGAACGGGGGTCTCGGTCGCTGACGGGATGATCACGTCAGAGGACTTCGCGCTGGAACAGGCGTATTTCTTCGACGACCTCGAGTCCGGCACGTCGGAGTGGACGGGCGCCTGGGGCACGACGAACAATCACGCCCACAGCCCGTCGACATCGATGACGGACAGCCCCGGGGGGGACTACCCGAACAACGCGACGACGACGATGACGCTGAACAGCGGGCTGGATCTGTCCGAGTCCACGACCGCGGCGCTCGTGTTCTGGCACCGCTACGACACCGAGAGCGGGTACGACTTCTGCCTGGTCGAGGTCAGCACGAACGGCGGCGGGAGCTGGACGCAGGTGACTTCCTACAGCGGGTTTCTGGGCGGCTGGACCGAGGTCACTATCGATCTTGATTCGTACGTGGGCACCAGCGACTTCAAGGTCCGCTTCATCCTCGATTCCGACGGCTGGGTCCAGAAGGACGGCTGGTACGTGGATGACGTCCACGTCTTCGCCGACCAGCCGACCGGCGTGGATGATGGCGCATCGCCGCTGAAGCTCCTGGTCGGGAACCACCCGAACCCGTTCAATCCGACGACGAGCGTCGGGTACGCGGTGCCGCGGACCGGCTCTGTTGCTCTCAGCATCTACGACGCGTCGGGACGACTCGTGCGCACGCTCGTCGACGTTCCGTCTCACGACGCCGGACGTCACTCGGTCTCCTGGGACGGCCGAGACGAGAACGGCATGGAAGTCGCGGCGGGTGTGTACTTTGCGCGGCTGACCGTGGATTCGGAGTCGGCCACTGGCAAGATGGTGCTTCTTAAGTAGCCTGGGGAGTGACGCTGACGTGCTGCTCCCATACGAGGATCGTGACGCGGGGCGGGCCTGGAGGGTCCGCCCCGCGTCTCTTCGCGTCGGGCGCCTGGAACCTCGAAACTGCTTGACACTCCGTAACTTGCGGTGCAAGAATTCGCGCCACCGAGCCGTGAAGGGACCGCTCATGTTCCTGGCCCTCTCCCGTGAGCGCCGGCGCGGAACCTGAGGCGCCGGATGACCCGGGGAAACGTATTGACTCGCCGCAAAACCCTGAGCATCATCATCGCCTTCGCCGTGTGCGCGGGCATTGTGCTCGCGCCAACGCCCGCCGGGTTGACGCGGGAGGGACAGAACGCGCTGGCGATCTTCGCGCTCTGCTTCGTGCTCTGGGTCGGCAACGCGCTGCCCCTCGCGGTGACAAGCCTCTTTGCCATTGTCCTCCTGCCCACCCTCAGAGTGCTCCCGGCCTCGCGCTCCTTCGAGCTCTTCGGCAGTCCCGTGGTGTTCTTCATTCTTGGGGCTTTCATACTGGCCGCCGCGCTGATGCGGTCCGGCCTCTCCACAAGACTGGCTCTGGCCTTCCTGCGACGATTCGGCGGCAGTCCGAAATCGCTTCTTGCGGGCGTCATCTTCTCGGGGGGGTTCCTGGCCTTCTGGATGCCCCAGCATGCTGTGGCCGCCCTCCTGTTTCCCATCGTTCTGGAGATAGCCCACGCCCTTGACCTCAAGCCGGTGAAGAGCCGCTACGGCCGCGCGCTGTTCCTGGCGCTGGCCTGGGGAGCTGTCGTCGGCGGTGTCGCCACTTTTCTCGGCGGAGCGCGCAATCCGCTTGCGCTGGGCATCCTGAGTGAGCACTACGACATGTCGATCACTTTCGTCGAGTGGGTGGTCGCCGTGGCGCCCTTCTCCATCATCCTCATGGGATGCGCGTATTTCCTGCTCTTGAGGGGCTTCGGCGTCGATGTAGAGGACGTCTCCCGCGCCAGGGACGCTCTGGACAAGAAGGCGAAGGCCCTGGGTCCCATCAGCAAGAGGGAGAAAGGCGTCGGGATCGTGATGCTCCTGACAATCGTCGCCTGGATCGTGAGCGGCCGGGTTGTGGGGCTGGCTTCGATCTCCATCCTGGCCGCGGTCGCACTCTTCGTGTTCAATCTTATCGAGTGGAAGAGCGTTGAGGAGTACGTCAACTGGGGCGTCATCTTCATGTACGGTGGTGCCATAGCGATCGCGACGGCGCTCCACGAGTCCGGCGGCGCCCGCTGGATCGCGCATGTGGCTGAGGACCGGATAGCCGGGCTCCCGCCGTTCTGGATGCTCATGGTGTTCGCCGTGGCTGCGACCTTCCTGACGGAGGGCATAAGCAACGTGGCCGCGGTTGCGCTGATGCTGCCCATCTGCTTCGGACTCATGGAGGGGAGTGGTGTGTCTCCCATCTCCGTCGTCTTCGTCGTCGCGGTGCCCGCGGGGCTGGCCTTTTCGCTGCCGATGGGCACACCCGCCAACGCCATAGCGTACTCCGCGGGTTACTACAGGCTGCGTGATTCTCTCGTGGCGGGAGCGACACTCAAGATCGTTGCGCTTCTTCTGTTCGCGCTCGTGGTGAAATTCTACTGGCCGCTTCTCGGCATAGGCACGTAGGACGGAGGTGTATCAGTGAATCGCGTTCTTCTCGTCCTCTCTGCCTCCCGCGTATCGAACTCGTGCGTTGACGGAGCGCTGGACGCGGCGGGGAGTGAGGATGCAGAGTTGGTGGTCCTCTTCATCCTGGACACGGTGATGCCGCACGACGTCCGGGAGCGCATGTCGCACGAGGGATTTCTCGGGGAGGCCCCAAGCGGGCGCCTGCTGCTCTCGATGCGAAAGGAACTTAAGCGCCAGGGGATCAACGAGCTCGCCGAAGTCGCCCGCGCTGCTGAGAAGCGGGGGATCACGCACCGCACGGAACTGGTCGAGGGCGAGTTCCTCACGCGCGCGCTCGAGGCTGCCCAGGCGGAGGCGCCAACTGTGATCTTCGTCGCGAAGCGGGAGCATGCCACCCTGTCCCGTCTGGTATCCGGCTCGCGCGCCGAGGAGCTCAAGGACGCCGCGCCGTGTGACGTCATGATACACAAAGGCGGCGACAGCTAGCCGTCCGCCGTCGCCGCCTCGCGTTGTCCTTGGGTACCCATGCTGCTTCCACGCGTCCGTTGCCTGGCGCGCCGCTACTGTCTCAGCCCGCCCAGCTCGCGCTCAAGAAACTCGATCATGTGCTCGTCGTTCGTCAGCGACCGAGCCGTCTCGTACTCGTGAGTGGCCTCGGCCACCCTGCCCTGCTCGGCTAGGAGACGGGCGAGATTCGCGTGCGGTGACGCCAGCTTGGGCCGAATCGCGATCTCCTTCCTCAGCTCGTTCTCGGCCGCGCCCATGTTCCCCAGCGCGTAGTGTGCTTCCGCAAGCCTCGTGTGCGCGTGATCGACAGACGTGCGTCCAGTCAGGGCGGCCTTGAGAACCGCTATGGCCTCCGTGTACATCTCGTTGGCCAGGTAGACGTCGGCCAGCCTCGAGAGGGCCGTGCTGTTTCGAGGGTCAACTGTGGTCGCCGCGACGAGAGCCTGGATCTCGAGTTCCAGTTCGCCCAGCTCCTGGTAGATGATCGCCTTCGTGTAGTGTGCGTCCGCATTCCCGGGGTCGAGCTCGAGGGCTCTCGTGAGTTCCGCCAGAGCCTGATCCGGCTCGCCCAGGAGCTTGTGGACCTGCGCCAGCCCGACTCTGGCCGTCGCGTCATCCGGATCGAGGACCTGAGCTCTCCTGAACGAGTTCGCGGCCTCGGTCAGCCGGTCCATTCGCATGTAGGCGCTGCCCATACTGACGTAGGCCTGGGTGTTTCCGGGGTCAAGCTCGCTTGCCTGTTTGAAGGCCTCTACCGCGCCCTCGAAGTCCCCGCGTCTGAACCGCTCTATCCCGTCGGAGAGAAGCCGCTGCTCCTCCGTCACGTTCTCTCGGTCGAACATCTCAAACTCGCCGCTCCTTCTGGTGGTGCGCGAGAAGTCGGTGTCGGCGAGCCCCGCGGAGAGAACGGGGGCCTCTGCGCTTCCCATTGCGAACCCAACGATCAGAGAGAGCGTGGCTAGCGTGGCGAGCGCGGCGGGGATCTTCCGCTCCGCGAGCGTCAGCACGGCAGCGGCTGCTGTCAGGCCCGCGGCGGCACCGACCCAGAGCAGCGCCGGCTGGCGGAGAATAGCCGCCGGGAGAAGGGAGGCCAGGATGATACCGAGTGCCGCGACGGAGCGCGCCCTCTTCGCTCCGAGCATGTCTTTCAGGTTCCAGCGCCCGCTGTCTCCCAGGTCAGCAGTCTCCCAGACGTCCCGCGCGAGGAACGCGAGCGCGGGAATGAAGAGGCACGCGAGCACGGCGCCCTTCGGGAGCCACAGCGACGCTGAGCCTCCCGCGTACGCCGCGAAACCGAGCGTAACAGAGAACAGTGCCACCGCACCGATCGCCAGCCCGGCCAGAGGCGTGAACCGCACGAGCCTCAGCGGGCGGGCGTAGTAGAAGTAGTAGACGGCCATCATCGACAGCACGTAGGTCATCGCCACGTAGCTCACGGACAGCGCGAACAAGAGGGCGAACGTGCAGGAGAAGATGCAGAGCGTCTGAAGAGTATTCTTGTCACTGCCGGCGGGCTGCGGGCCCTCGGCGTGCAGCTCTCTCAAGGCGGAGGCCGTGAGCGCCGTGAAGAAGGACGCGGCAAGCAGCCCGGCTATCGAAACGACGTCGAACGGGTGGGCGATCGCCGCGAAGCCCCCGGATCCCATGATGAGTCTGGCGCCCAGGAGCACGCCCGCGGACGTCGTGAGCACGTGGAAGGCCGCCGTGACGGGATCGGTCACCTTCCGAACAGAAGCGGATTTGCCGGGGGCGTACATCCGGTACCAGATGGCCAGGAGCGGCGCCAGCACGAACAGGTCGATCAGCGAGTTAGAAAGGTCCGAGAGGGCGAACGGCGTGGCGTTCGCGAACGCCCTGTGCACGCTCGCTCGGGCGAAGAGCAGCTGGTAGACGTTCTCGACATCGCCGCCGAAGAGGCGACTCAGCTCCACGGCGATAACCGGCAGCGTGAAGAAGAAGAACATCGTCACGTAGATCCCGAAGAACGAGAGGATCGCCCTGCCGAGGCTTCGGGTCTTCAGGTGCACATAGAAGGCGCCCAGCAGGCATCCGAGCGCCGCCTCGATCCTGATACCGGCGGTGGCGCCCTGGAACTGCTGGTACGTCGGATTGAAGAGATTAAGAAACGCTCCAGCGAGAGTGCCGCTCTGCGGGATGAGGTAGCCGATGAGTTCAGGGCCTTCGCCCGCGCTCGACAGGAGGGTGTCGATGAGCGGCGGCAGGAGCGTCAGAAGCCAGGCGAACAGCATCAGCTTGGTCACTCGCTCGACTCTCTCCCGCGCGAACGCGGCAAGGACCACCGACAGAGCGATCAGAGGAGTGACGTAGGCCAGCGGGTAGTGGAGGAAGTACGAGAGGAAGTACAGGGTCTTCTGCTGCCCGGAGAGCTGCTCCAGGAAGTGCCTGAGGACGATGATGGCTCCCAGCATCAGCAGCCACCGGCCCAGCGCAATGTGACTTTCCTCGATCGCCTCGGAGGCGCGCAGCACTTTCTGTCTGACTCCCTGACTCATCTCGGGTTCCACCTCACTTCCAGAATTGCATCGCCCGGCATTCGCCGGGCGACTTCAGGCCCGCACCCGGCGGAGCGCTGTCCGTCGGCCGTCGCTCTAGCTCTTGCGTTCGTCCTTGGCATAAAGGTGCAGGTAGATGGCGAAGCCTATGCAGGCAACCGAAAACCGCCACAGCGTGACAGGAGCCATGCCCATGACGAACTCCCTGCTCGATACTCTCACGGCGATGCCGAGAAGCAGGACGACCGCAGCGACGACGGCGAGCACGAAAGACATCAGTCTGAGCATCGAGACCTCCAAGCTTTCCCGGTAGCGGTCAGCGCCTGGAAACAAGCCTACGCCCCGTGGGCGACGAGTGTCAAGCCGCTTGGCGAAGGCGCTTGACCTGAGCGCGCACGGGCCGTAGAATCCTGCTGAAGCATGGGATTCGTGGATCGATGGCAACTCTACGGGGTGGTTCCATACATGGACGACACGTTCGACGACACGGAGATGCAGACGCTTCTGGCCCAGGAGGAGGAGAAGCTCCTCGCGCTGAGGGAGCTGGTCGACAGCGCGTGCGAGGAGATCATGGGCGGCCATCTCGACCGTCAGGAGGCCACGGTTCTCGCTCAGCGCGTCCGCCGGCAGGCGTCTGAGATCATTCCAGATATGATGGAGACGTTCGACCTCATCTACAAGAGCAGATTCGAGCGGCTTATCTCTCAGTACATCAGTAGACCGACGGGAACCTGAGGAGCGCGCGCAGCGGCGCCGTGCTCCTTGCTTCTCAATGGGTCACTCGACGATCGTTGATACCTCGGGTGGCCGCTTCTTCAGGAGGGCGCGATGATTCGGCGGTGGGCAGCCTGGCTGGTCGTGCTGGTCGCGTTGACCGCGATGGCAACGCTCAGGCTGGCCGACCGGAAGGAGAGGATCCCCCGTCCCGATCCCTCGTTCGTCCGCCATCCCACGCCGTCGCCGCCCGGGTCCTCGTCGAATGTGACCGGGGGAGGTCCATGAAGGTCGCGGTGCTCGCCAGCGGGAGTTCCGGAAACGCGATCTGGGTATCGAGCGGGTCGACCGCAGTGCTCATCGACGCCGGCGTCTCCGGCAGACGCATATCGCAGGCGGCGGAAGGACTGGGTCTCGACACCGCGCAGCTCTCGGCCGTGCTGGTCACGCACGAGCACTCGGATCACGTGAGCGGCCTCGGCCCTGTCACGCGCAGATTCGATGTTCCCGCCTGTGCCACGGTCGGAACGCACGCCGCGATCGACCGGCGTCTGGGGAAATGTCCGGGGCGGACCGTCGTGGAAGCGGGAACCGATTTTGAGATCGGCGACCTCCTTGTCTCGCCGTTCGCGGTCAGTCACGACTGCGTGGAACCGGTCGGCTACTCCGTGAGCGATGGCCGCACCGTCGTCGCGGTGGCCACGGATCTCGGCGTGGTCGGCCACCCGGTACGCCACCGCATCGGCCGGGCGGACTGCGTCGTGCTCGAGTTCAACCACGATGAGAGAATGCTGCTGGACGGTGGCTACCCGTGGTTCCTGAAGCAGCGGATAATGAGCAATGAGGGACACCTCTCCAACGAGGCGGCGGCGAGGGAACTCGTCTTGCTGGCGGACGGTCCGATGTCTGCCCTCGTTCTCGCGCACATATCCAGGGAGAACAACACTCCTGACCTGGCGCTTGCGACCGCGCGCGATGCTCTGGAGCGGGCCGGCAGGGCCGACGTCGACGTTCTTCTGACGGAGCAGGATCGGGCGACGGGTCCCGTCTGCCTGGGTCTTGACGCTCGATCGACCAACGTGACTACCTCGACGGGAGTTCAGACTTCATGCACAAGATAGCGGTGATAGGAACGGGGTATGTGGGGCTGGTGGGGGGAGCGGGACTCGCCGATTTCGGCAACCAGGTCGTCTGCGTGGACCGCATCGAAGAGAAGATAGACCAGCTCGCGCGCGGCGAGATTCCGTTCTACGAGCCGGGGCTCGCGGAAGTCGTTGAGAGGAACGTGAGGGAGGGGAGGCTCAGCTTCACGACCGATTTCGCCCGGGCGGTCGCCGAGAACAACGTCATCCTCTGCGCGGTCGGCACGCCGGAAGGCGAGAGAGGACAGGTGGATCTGTCTCAGGTGGATTCGGTCGCGCGGGATGTAGGTGTGCACATGACCGGCTACCGGGTCATCGTCCAGAAGAGCACGGTCCCCGTGGGAACGGCCAGGAGGCTCAGGAGGATCGTCGAGGAGAGCCAGGCCGAGCCCATCGAGTTCGACGTCGTGAGCAATCCCGAGTTCCTCCGCGAGGGGTCGGCCGTCGAGGACTTCATGCGTCCCGACAGGGTCGTGGTCGGGGCCGACAGTGAGCGGGCGATGGAGGTGATGTGGGGCATATACGCACCCCTCTACCTGAACCGGACACCCATCGTCGAGACCGCTCCGGAGAGCGCCGAACTCATCAAGTATGCCTCCAACGCCTTTCTCGCGACGAAGATCTCGTTCATCAACGAGATCGCCAACGTCTGCGAGAAGGTCGGGGCCGAC
>DAOWCM010000122.1 GCA_030639555.1 Candidatus Eiseniibacteriota bacterium
GCGTACGCGCCCGCGCCCGTTGTGACCCCGGCCATGCTCGGCACCATCAAGCGCGACATCATCGATGCGACGGTTCGGGCGCTCCACGAAACGGACGGCACCGTCTACCGCGGCGTTCTCTACGCCGGCCTCATGATCACCGAAAAGGGCCCGAAGGTCATAGAGTTCAACTGCCGCTTCGGGGATCCCGAGGCGCAGGTGACGCTGCCGCTCCTCGAGGCGGACATCGTCGAGGTGATGGTCGCGACTGCCCGCGGCGAGCTGGACCCGTCCGCCGTCAAGACGAGTCCAGGCTCGGCCGTCTGCGTGGTGATGGCCTCCGGGGGCTATCCCGGCTCGTACGAGAAGGGTAAGGTAATCGGCGGGCTTGCCTCGGCGGGCGCGTTCGACGACATCGTCGTGTTCCACGCCGGCACGGCTGAGCGAGACGGCGACGTCGTCACCTCGGGAGGCCGCGTTCTTGGTGTCACCGGGGTCGCAGACGGTCTGCCCGCGGCGCTCGTGCTCGCGTACGAGGGTGTGCGCGTCATCAAGTTCGCGGGAGCGCACCACAGGAAAGACATCGGACACCGGGCGCTCGAGAGAAGCAGCGCCGGTTCCACCAGGACCTAGGAGTGCGCGGGCGGGCGCGACGTGAAGAGGGGGAGCGGTACTGATGAGGGAGATAGACCTCACAGCGCGAAGCGACGAGAGCACGCGGGAACTTCTGGCTCCCGCGGTGCGCGCCCTGAAGGACGGGTCGCTCGTCATCCTGCCCACGACCACGTACTACGCGCTTTCGGCCGACGCGACGAACCCGGATGCGGTGCGCCGCGTCTTCTCCGCGAAGAAGCGGGATGCCTCCAAGCCACTCGTCGTCCTTGTGGATTCACTTGGGATGATGAAGCAGTTCGTTTCTGAGATTCCCGCCGCAGTGAAGGACCTGGAGTGGAGGTTGGGCAGCAAGGGACTGAGCTACGTGCTCCGGGCATCGGACCGACTCCCGACCGAGGTCACCGCCGGCACGGGAACGGTCGCCGTCCGCGTCGAACGCAACGAGGTCGTTCTGGAAGTGCTCTCGCAGCTCGCGGTTCCGATCGTTGCCCCGAGCGCCAACATCGAGGGCGCCGATCCGCCCCGGAGGGTCGACGAGGCGGTGGCGCCGTTGCGCGACTGGATCGAGATCGCGGTCCGCTGGTACCCGGCCACGGCCACCGCGGCCTCGACGATAGTCGACCTCACGGGTGACGGGTTCTCCATCGTCCGGGAGGGCACCGTTCCCGCCGCCGACGTCGGGAAGGTCCTCGGCCGGTAGCCATGGGCGCCTTCCGCCCACGCGTAAGGGCGCAGGCGCTTCCGCCCACGGCCTGGTCGGGCGCCCCCGGCACGCGCGCCTTAGCCCCGCGTCCCGAGCTGGCCCCGCCGGTTGATTCTTGACTGCGCTCTCCACCAGCCAGTACACTACCAGTCTGCGCGCCAATCCAAGAGGTGACGATGTCCTTTTCAGTGTTGCTCGTCTGCACCGGCAATACCTGCCGGAGTGCGATGGCGGAGGGAATCCTGAGGTCTCTGATTCCGGATCTGCGGCGCGGCGATGTGCTGGTGGAGTCCTCCGGGACGGCGGGTCTCGTGGGCGTGCCGGCCACGGAGTTCGCCCAATCGGTGTGCCTCGAGCACGGCATCGATATCAGTTCGCACATGTCAAGCGCCCTGACGAGAATGCTTCTCGGCCGGTCGAACCTCGTTCTTGCGATGACCCACATGCACGGCGAGTACATCGCCTCCGTCGATCCCGAGTCCGTCGGCCGCACGTTTCTCCTCTCGGAGTTCGCGGACGGCAGCGACGTCGACGTGCCGGACCCGATCGGCGCCCCGAGAGAGGACTACGAGTCCGTTTTCAAGATGATGGACGGCTACCTCAAGAAGGCTCTGCCCGCGATCATGAAGCTCGCGGGGAAGGGGGAGCGATGAAGATCTCCGTGGCGTCGGACCACGCGGGCTACGAGCTGAAGGAAGCTGTGAAGCGGCATCTGAAGGCCGCCGGACACGAGGTTGTCGACTTCGGAACGAGCAGCACGGTGTCGACCGACTACCCCGACTACGCGACGCCCGCGGCACGCGCGGTGGTGAGCGGAGAGGTGGAGAGGGGAGTATTCGTTTGCGGGTCGGGTCAGGGCATGGTGATGACGGCCAACAAGGTGAGGGGAGTCCGCGCGGCGCTTGCCTGGCAGCCGGAGGTGGCGCGGCTGTCACGCCAGCACAACGACGCAAATGTCCTCGCACTGCCGGCGCGGTTCATGAGCATCGAACAAGCGCTGGAGATCGTCGACGCCTGGATGGACGCCGAGTTCGAAGGCGGCAGACATATTCCGAGAGTCGAGAAGATGATGAAGGCCGAGGAGGAGTAGTGATGGCAGATCTGAGAACAGTGGACCCTGAGATCTTCGATGCGATCCAGCAGGAAACGTATCGGGAGACGGACAAGTTGGAACTCATCGCGTCTGAGAACTTCACGAGTGAGGCGGTGCGGGAGGCTGTTGGGTCGGTCATGACCAACAAGTACGCGGAGGGCTACCCTTTCAGGCGCCGCAAGGACGGGACCATCAACTGGGAGGCCAACGGCCGCTACTACGGTGGATGCGAGCACGTCAACGTGGCCGAGCGGCTGGCCATCCACCGCGCGAAGGAGCTCTTCGGCGCCGAGCACGCCAACGTGCAGCCGCATTCGGGCAGCCAGGCCAACATGGCAGTCTACTTCGCGCTTCTCGATGTCGGCGACACCTACTTCGGACTGGAACTGTCGCACGGTGGCCATCTGACGCACGGGCACCCCATCAGTTTCTCCGGCATGTTCTACAACGTCATCCACTACGGCGTCGATGAGAAGACCGAGGTCATCGACTACGACGTGCTCGCTGGTCTCGCGCTCGAGCATAAGCCCAAGCTCATCGTCACGGGCGCGTCCGCGTACCCGAGGACGCTCGACTTCGCCAGGTTCCGCGAGATAGCCGATTCGGTTGGCGCCTACCTCATGGTCGACATGGCGCACATCGCGGGACTGATTGCGGCTGGTCTGCACCCGAGCCCCGTTCCACACGCGGACGTCGTCACCACCACGACACACAAGACGCTGCGTGGACCCAGGGGCGGCATGGTACTGATGAAGGACAAGGTGGCCGCGGCCGTCGACAAGATGGTGTTCCCCGGGATTCAGGGCGGGCCGCTCATGCACGTTATCGCGGGCAAGGCCGTCTGTTTCAAGGAAGCGCTCGGCGCAGGCTTCAAGGAGTACCAGAAGAAGATTCTCGAGAACGCGCAGTACATGGCGGACGCGTTCAAGAGTCGGGGGCTCCGGCTGGTGTCGGACGGCACCGATACCCATCTGATGCTCGTCGATCTGAGGGAGAGAGGCGTCACCGGCAAGGCGGCCGAGAACGGTCTCGAAAAGGCCGGGATCACCGTCAACAAGAACACGATTCCCTTCGACCCCCAGAAGCCGTTCATCGCGAGCGGCATCAGGGTCGGGACGCCGGCTCTCACCACGCGTGGTATGGGGAAGGACGAGATCCAAAGGGTCGTGGCGCTCATCGACAGGGCGCTCTCCGATATCGAGAATGAGCAGGTGCTCAACGAGGTGAAGGGCGAGGTCGGTGAGCTCTGCGCTGCCTTCCCGCTGGTGGTCGGAGAGGACCGCCCGGTCTAGCGGCGAGCGCCGGGGCGTCAACGACGGCCCGTGCGCCGCCCCAGGCGCCCATTTGCACAGGACTTACGAAATGAACAAGAGACCCTCGTGGGATGAGTACTTCATGAGCATTTCCCGGCTCGTCGCGGAGCGCTCCACGTGCCTGAGGCGGCACGTGGGGGCCGTTCTCGTGCGCGACCGCTACATACTGGCCACGGGCTACAACGGACCTCCGGCCGGCCTGCCGCACTGCGACGAGACCGGCTGCATCCGTGAGAAGCTCGGGGTGCCCACGGGGGAGCGGCACGAGTTGTGCCGCGGCATCCATGCGGAACAGAACGCCATCATCCAGTCCGCCAACTACGGGACCGGCATACGAGGCGCGACCATATACACGACGCTCCATCCGTGCTCCGTCTGCGCCAAGATGATTATCAACGCCGGGATCACGAGGGTTGTGACCGACGACTCATACCCGGACGACCTCGCGTCGGAGATGCTCACCCAGGCCGGAGTCCAGGTCGACCACCTGCCCGACCTCGTCGGGGCGCTGGCCGGCGATGACTCCGCTCTCGTGGCGACCGGGGATCCCAACCCGGAAACCGGAACCGGTTGACGTCGCCTCCCGGATAAAAAACCCCGTTCAGGATTGTTCCCGCTTGACACGACTCGGCGGTCGTTGCTAGTCTGCCCAAGCCATTGGTGGAGGACAGCTCGCGGACGTGATGTGTGGTGGTGTGACCTTCCGTGGCATCATTTCTAACTAACTACTAACGACACGATGCAATTCGAACCTCGCTGGCTGGAGTAGTCGCTCTCGAGGTCTGCAACTTTCTGACTCTTCTTATTGAGAGGATCGGTTCAGCAACCATGTCCAACGCACACGACAAGAAGGTCGTCGACGATTCGGCTGTCGACGAGGGAGTGGTCACGTCCGACAGTACTCTTGAGAGAGCGCTTCGCGAGAGGCAGACGGACATCGAAGCGGACGACGCGAGCGCGCCGGTCGAGGTCAACCTCGACGACGCGATCATGGTCGACGACGGGGCGGATGCGCCCGGACACGCGGGACGTCTGAAGCTGTTCATGGACGAGGACGAACTGCTCGGACTTCACCGTCGGCTCGCGAGCAAGCTCTTCCGTCTGGTCAGGAAGAGAAGCGGCAAGATCGTCCAGTTCGACCGCAAGAAGATCACGACGGCGATCTTCAAGGCCGCCGAAGAAGTGGGAGGGAAGGACCGGGAGACGGCCGAGCGGCTCACGGACGAGGTCCTGCTGTATCTCTACTCCGAGCAGGGCGATAACCTCCCTGAGGTAGAGGAGATACAGGACGCCATCGAGAAGATCCTGGTCGAGCGCGGGCACGCCAGGACCGCGAAGGCCTTCATTCTCTATAGAGACCGCCGACACCAGGTTCGTCGCAAGAAGAGCACACCGGACCTCGCCGGACTGGAGAAGAAACGACCGCCGAAAATGTTCGACGCGACGGACATCGCGGTGTTTGTTCGCACGTCGAGCGACGACATGATCGTGTGGGATCGCGAGAGGATCATTGAGACTCTCGTGCGCGAGGCGCAGCTCGACGTCACGACAGCCGAGAAGATCAGTCGCGAGGTCGAAGACCAGATCGTCCTCAGCAAGATCAGGGTCATCACCGCTCCGCTTGTCCGCGAGATGGTCGACGCGAAACTCGTCGAGCATGGACTCGAGTCGGCGCGGCGCAAGCACACGCGACTCGGTGTTCCTCTGTACGATGCAGAGCGGATCATCCTCACTCCGAACAGAGAGAACGCGAACATCCCGCACAACCCCGAAGCGACGAACATGACTCTCGCGGAGTCGATAAAGAAACAGTACGCGCTCCTCGAGATCTTCAGTCAGGACATCGCCGACGCGCACGCGCGCGGCGACATCCACCTGCACGACCTCGGCTTCATCGACCGGCCGTACTGCTCTGGCCAGTCGCTCGAGTATGTGAAGAAGTTCGGGCTCTCTCTTCCGAACGCGCTCTCTATCGCGAAGCCGGCCAAGCACCCCGAGATCCTGCTCGCCCATATGGTGAAGTTCTCCGCGGCGCTACAGGGGCACTTCGCCGGGGCCATCGGATGGGACGCCGTCAACGTCTTCTTCGCACCGTTCCTCGAGGGGCTGTCCGACCGGGACATTCACCAGCTGGCCGAGATGCTCATCTTCGAGTACTCGCAGCAGAGCGTGGCACGCGGCGGGCAGGCCATCTTCAGCGACATCAATATCTACTGGGAGACGCCGAAGCACTTCCGGGACGTCATGGCGATTGGCCCGGGCGGGAAGCAGACTGGGCGCACCTACCAGGATTACCAGAAAGAGGCCCAGCGCTTCGCTGTCGCGCTCTTTGACATCTACAAGGAGGGAGACGGCACGGGGCGGCCGTTCTTCTTCCCGAAGCCGCTCATGCACATCACCGACGAGTTCTTCAGAACGCCCGGGCACGAGGAGTTCCTGCTGCACATAAGCGACGTCGCGGCGGACAAGGGAAACACCTACTTCGTGTTCGACCGCGGCGAGACGGCGAAGATCTCGGAGTGCTGCCGCCTGTCCTTCAAGCTCGAGGCATCCGATCTCGAGGACGCGAAGCAGCCGTGGAGGATGCGCTACTCCGCGCTGCAGAACGTCACGCTCAATCTTCCGAGGGCCGCATACTACGCCGCCGGTGATGACGAGAAGCTGTACGATAAGCTCGACGACATCCTTGCCATTGCGGTCCGCGCGCACCAGCAGAAGAAGGAGCTGATCGAGAATCTGTTGGCGATGGGCGCTCAGGGTCCGCTCGCGCTCCTCACGATGGCGCCCGACGGTCAGCAGTACCTGAGGATGCATCGCGTGACGTACCTGATTGGCC
>DAOWCM010000250.1 GCA_030639555.1 Candidatus Eiseniibacteriota bacterium
CACGAAGAGGAGCTCGAGATCCTGCGGCGCGCACGGGAGATCTACCCGGACATCATCTCACTCCGGGGGAGCGAGGCACGCGCGTTGGTCGCGCTCGGCCGGCTGGACGATGTGGAGACCCTCATCGACGAGACACTCGCTGCGCCGGGGAGCTTCGGAACGCCGGCGGGCGTCATGAGCTACGCGTCTGTCGCCCTGCGGGTGCATGTCGGTCGCGAGGAGGCGATCGAGATGGCCGAGCGGGCGGTCGCGTGGCGAGAGGATGAACTCGAGGGGAAGACAGTCGTTGACGACTGGTGGGGCCATTTCTACATGGCCGATGACCTCTGCGGGGCCGAGCGCTGGCAGGAAGCGCGCGGGCTTCTCCTGCAACTGGCGTCGGAGAGACCAGACGACCTTGATCTCAAGGGCTACCTGGGTGTCCTCGCGGCTCGCCTCGGGGACCATGGCGAAGCCCGCGCGACCCTCGAGGAGCTTCGTCGGCTCGACGACCCCTACCTCTTTGGCAACAACACCTACTGGGCCGCCTGCATCGCCGCGCAGCTCGGTGAGCGCGAGCGGGCAGTTGAACTCATTCGGCAGGCGCTGTCTCAGGGCTTCAGGGTCAACATGCGGCTGCACACCGACATGGATCTCGAGCCGCTCCATGGCTACCCACCCTTCGAGGAGCTGAGGCGGCCCAAGGGGTAGTGCGTGGCGCACCACGCTCGCAACCGCGGAGACAACGTGATCGGCAAGACCATCTCTCACTACAGGATCATCGAGAAGCTCGGCGAGGGCGGCATGGGCGTCGTCTACAAGGCCGAGGATCTCAGCCTCGAGCGACCGGTCGCGCTCAAGTTCCTCTCGCCGCGCGTCATGGGCACGGAAGAGGACCAGGAGCGGTTCGTGCACGAGGCGAAGGCCGCGGCCTCACTCAACCACCCGAACATCTGCACCATCTACGAGATAGCCACCGCCGAGGGGAAGACGTTCATCGCCATGGAGTACGTCGAGGGCGAGGACCTGTACGCCCGGATGAAGTTGGGTCCCTTCTCACTCGACGAGGCCCTGGCCATCACCGCGGACATAGGCAGGGGCCTTGCGGTCGCGCACGACAAGGGCATCGTCCATCGCGATATCAAGCCTTCGAACATCGTTGTCACGCCAGCTCGCGCGGTGAAGATCATGGACTTCGGACTCGCGCGCGTCGCAGGAGGCGCGCAGCTGACCCAGCCGGGCACCACGCTGGGGACGGTCTCCTACATGTCACCGGAGCAGGCGCGCGGTGACGACATCGACGGTCGAACGGACATCTGGTCGCTGGGCGTCGTCCTGTACGAGATGCTCACCGGCAGAAGGCCGTTCGTCGGCGACCGCGACATGGCTGTCATCTACTCGATTCTGAACGTCGACCCCGAACCCCCGATCGAGCTGCGCCCCGATATGCCGGAGACCCTCGCGGCGATCCTGAAGAAGGCGCTCGCCAAGGATCGCAACGCCCGCTACGCGAACGCTCTGGAGTTCGCCGGTGACGTCTTCGCCGTGAAAGGTGCGCTCGAGACCGGAGCCCGGGCAACACTGGCCATGCCCTCGGTGGGAGCGCCTCTCCGCACACAACCTTCCGTCGCGGTCCTCCCCTTCGCCAACCTCAGCGCGGAGCCGGAGCAGGAGTACTTCTGCGACGGCATGGCCGAGGAGATTATCAACGCTCTGGCTCACCTAGAGGGCCTGCGCATCGTCGCGCGGACCTCCTCGTTCGCGTTCAAAGGCAAGAACGAGGACATCCGGGAGATGGGCAGGCAGCTGGGCGTCGAGACACTACTCGAGGGAAGCGTCCGTCGCGCGGGCAATCGCCTCCGCGTCACGACTCAGCTCATCAACGTCGCCGACGGCTGCCATCTCTGGTCGGAGCGATTCGACAGAGAGATGGAGGACGTCTTCGCGATCCAGGACGAGATATCGCTGGCGGTGACCGACGCGTTGAAGCTGAGGCTGCTCGGCGAGGAGAAGAAGAAGGTGGTCAAACGACACACCGAGAACTTCAAGGCCTACCGCGCTTATCTCAAGGGGCGCTACCACTGGTTCATCAGATCCTCGAGCGACATCGAGAAGGCCATCGAATATCTCAAGGAGGCCGTCGCGCTAGACCAGGAATACGCGCTGGCGTACGCGGGTCTGGCTGACTGCTACGGCGTGCTGTCCATGTACCGACCCGTCGCCCCGGAGGAGGTCTATCCGAAGGCGAAGGCCGCGGCCATGAGGGCGCTCGAGCTGGACGACTCGCTCGCCGAGGCCCACGCGGCGCTCGCCTGTATCCTGGAGAACTACGAGTGGGACTGGGCCGGCTCCGAGCGGGAGATCGAGCGTGCCATCGCCCTGAACCCAGGATACTCCACCGCCTACCAATGGAAGGCCGAGGGCCTCATCGCCCAGGGCCGGTTCGACGAAGCCGTCGAGGTGATGAACAAGGCGAGAGAGCTCGACCCGCTCTCGCTCTTCATGAACGCACGCGTGGGCATGGCGCTCTATTACGCACGCCGCTACGACGAGGCCAGGGCCTTACTCGACACCACACTCGAGGTGGACCCCAGCTTCGTACAGGCGCGCTACTTCCTGTCGCTGGTCTACTCCATGGAGGAGCGCTACGAGGAGGCCATCGAGATGCTCCCGGAGGAGAGTTACAGGGCTTGGGTGGCCATACTGCACGCCTGGAACGGGGACACCGACAGGGCGCACGCGGTGATGGACGACGTGCTCTCCAGGGGAACCGGGGGCTACGCGTGGCCGTCCGTTCGAGCCAGCTTCTGTTTCGCACTGGGCGACACAGACGGGTGTTTCGAGTGGCTGGACAGGGCCGTCGAGGAGAAGGACCCGAGGCTGCACAATATGATGCGAAGTCCGAAGACAGACCCGCTCCGTGACGACCCCCGGTTCAATGCGATCCTCGCGAAGATGGGGCTCGAGCCATGATCGGCAAGACCATCTCTCACTACAGGATCACCGAGAAGCTCGGCGAGGGCGGCATGGGCGTCGTCTACAAGGCCGAGGACACGAAGCTCAAGCGAAGCGTGGCACTGAAGTTCCTGCCGCGCGAGCTGACCCTCGACCCGGACGCCAAGGAGCGGTTCGCCCGTGAGGCTCAGGCCGCCTCGGCGCTCGACCATCCCAACATCTGCACGATCCACGAGATCGACGAGACCGAAGACGGTCAGATGTTCATATGCATCGCATGCTACTCAGGCAAGACGGTACGCGAGAGGATATCGGGTGGGCCACTCCAGATGGAGGAGGCGCTGGACATCGCCACCCAGGTGGCCGCGGGGCTGCAGGAGGCGCACCGGAGGGGCATCGTCCATCGTGACATCAAGCCTGCCAACATAATCGTCACACCGGATGGTCTCGTGAAGATCATGGATTTCGGCCTGGCCAAGCTGGCCGGGCAGACCAAGCTGACCAGAGTCGGTGCTACGGTCGGGACCGTCGCCTACATGTCCCCCGAGCAGGCGCGCGGGGAAAACGTGGACCACCGAACGGACATCTGGTCGCTGGGTGTCGTTCTCTATGAGATGCTCACGGGCCGAACTCCCTTCGCGGGAGAGCACGAGCAGACCGTGATCTACTCCATCCTGAACAATGAGCCCGAACCGGTGACTCGGTTACGCCCGGACATACCGGCGGAGTTGGAGTCGATTGTAAACAGAGCGCTGGCGAGCATTCCCGATTCTCGATACTGTGACGTCGGGGCGATGCTCAATGATCTGAAGCAGTTAGGCAAAGAGCCGGATTCGTCGGCCCTGACGGTGGAGATGTCAGCGAAGAAGGCTCAGCCATCCATCGCCGTTCTCCCGTTCGCCAACATGAGCACCGATCCGGAGCAAGAGTACTTCTGTGACGG
>DAOWCM010000396.1 GCA_030639555.1 Candidatus Eiseniibacteriota bacterium
CCCTTCGTCTTGCTCGCCTTCGCCGGCTTCCTCCTGGCCGCCGCCTTCGTCTTCTTCGCTCTCGACGGCTTCTTACCCGCGGACCTCGACGGTGCGGGCCGCTCACGTCCTGCACGTCCGTTGAGTCCGTCGAGCTCAACGACGAACTCATCCAGCAGGGCGACGAACCGTTCTCCATCCACGTCGGACGACAGGTCCAGCCTGAGCCTCTGGGGCGCCAGCCCGGCCAGTCCCATCAGGTCCCGGGTCTCCTGCACGACTCTCTCGCAGGACTCGTTACCGTTCGAGTAGTGGCAGTCACCACTCCCGCAGGCAGCGATCAGAACACCGTCGACATCCGACGAGAACGCCCTTAGGATCGCTGCGGCCGAGACCACCCCGGCGCAGTCGACGGGCACGATGGCCGTGCCAGTTCCATAGGAACGCCCGTCCGCTCCCGCGTTGTCCGCTGCCGCCATCGGATGCCATGAGCACACGAAGGCCAGTATCCTCGGATTGCCTCGTGCCGCTGCCAAGGACTCCCCTTCCTCGCCTACGCCCCGACCGTGGCGCTGACCATCGCCAGGAGTTGCCCCGGTGTCAGGTGCCTCAGCGTCACCGCCGATGATGGGCATACCTGGGTGCAGACACCACAGCCGACGCACCGCACAGTGTCGACGGACGCCGTCTTCATCCCGTCGTCGCTGTCACGCATGACCACTGCATCGTGCGCGCACGCCTCGGCACACTCACCGCAGCCCCGGCACGTCAGCTCATCGACGACCGCGACGACCGGCTCGCGCTCGATGACGTCGCTGCTCAGGAGCTCGGCCGCCCTTGCCGCCGCGCTGTACGCCTGACTCTGACACTCGGTGACCGTTGCGGGCCAGTGAGCGGAGCCGACGACGAACACGCCCCGGGGCGCGAACTTCCCCGGCCTGAGCTTCGTGTGCGGCTCGGCGATGAAGCCGTGCCGGTCGGATGGCACCCCCAGTAGACCAGCAAGCTCCACCGTCTCGTCGTACGCCACGAGCGGCGTCGCCAGAACCACCAGGTCGTAGCGGATCGCGACTTCCACGGATGAGATGACGTCGAACACCTCGACGGTTTCGACCCCGACCTCGGGAGGGCGTTCGGGGTCGTACCTGAGAAACGTGACGCCGGCGCTCCGCGCCCGGTCCAGGTCACCGACGTACTGAGCAAAGCCGCGTGTCAGAACCGTGATCTCCGCGTTCGGAACCTGCTCGAGCACCGTGATGGTGTTCTTGACGGTCGCCGTGCAGCACACGCGCGAGCAATAGGGTCTCTCCTCGTTGCGCGATCCGACGCACTGGATCATGACGATGCGCTTCACAGTCCCCAGGCCCTCACGGAGCATGGCCTCGAACTCGAGTTGGGTGACGACCTTCGTGTTGTCGTCGTACTCGAAGAGCCCGTACGGCACGAGGACATCTGCCCCCGTCGCGAGGACCACGCATCCGACGCTCAGCTCTCTGGTCGAACCTTCCGACTCAACAGTGAGCCGGAAGTCCCCCGCGTGCCCGGCAACGCCCGTGACCCTCGAGCTGGTCCACACCTCCACGTTGGGATCCCCGGATGCCTCGGCCGCAACCTGACCCGCGTACTCGGCGGAGTTGCAGTACGACGGAAAGAGCCGGTTGATGCTCCTGAGTGTGCCGCCCAGCTCGGCGTCCCGCTCTATCAGTGTGACCGGGATGTCTCTCGCGGCGAGCGAGCGGGCGACGGTCAAACCCGAGATACCCCCTCCTATGACCGCGACAGAGCGACTGACGTCTGACACGATGGGCTCGAGTTTCTCCGCGCGCAGTGCCTTCTCGACTCCGGCCCGGACCAGCCTCAGCGCCTTCGCCGTGGCGGCGGCGCGCTTGCCAACGTGGACGTTCGCGCAGTGCTCCCTCAGGTTTGCGAGGACGGTCCTGTTCCGGTTCACGCCGGCGCGCTCGGCGGTATCGCGCATGAGCGGGCCCAGCATTCTCTCACTGCATCCGGCCACAACGACCGCGTCGAGCCCCTCCTTCTCTATCGTGCTGGCGAGCAGGCGCCGCCCCGCGCCGGAGCACCAGTAGCGCGTGACGTGAACGGACACGGGCATGTCCGCCCCCCCGATCTTCGCGCTGAGCTTCGTGAGGTCCACGACCGGCGCGATCTCCTCCCCGCATTCACAGAGGAAGATACCCACGCGACCCGTCGTCCCGATACTGATCATGGCTGGCTCTCCGACTACGAGCCCGTGTAGTGCTCGTCGCACACCACGCACTTGCGCGTGCGGACGTCGTC
>DAOWCM010000060.1 GCA_030639555.1 Candidatus Eiseniibacteriota bacterium
CAGGCTGGTCCGCGCGGGCTACAGGGTCGTCGTCCTCGAGTCGGAGGCGCCCAGGGCCGTGAGGCGCAGGGTCGCGTTCGCTGAGGCCGTGTTCGCAGGCCGGGTGACCGTGGAGGGCGTGACGGCCAGGAAGGTCGATGCGAACGAGGCGAGCGCCGCCCTGGCGGGCAGGCCGGAGTCGCCGGGTCGTGGGGGTGGCCCGGCGCCGTGGGTGCCCGTAGTTGTCGACCCCGAGGGCGTGTGCATCGGGAGCCTCAAGCCCGCCGTCGTCGTAGACGCCAGAATGGCCAAGCGGAACCTCGGCACGTGTCCTGACGACGCTCCGCTGACCGTCGCTTTGGGCCCTGGGTTCGTGGCCGGTCGCGACGTCGACCTGGTGGTCGAGACCAAGCGAGGGCACTCGCTTGGCACCGTTATAGAGAAAGGCGCGGCACTGCCGAACACCGGCGTGCCCGGTCGTGTCGGGGGCGCGGCGGCACGGCGCCTCCTCAGGTCGCCGGCCGACGGCAAGTTCTCCTCGAGCAGGTCCATCGGAGACATCGTGCTTGAAGGGGACGAGGTGGCCTCGGTCGCGGGGAAGCCCGTCGTGGCGGCCGTCGGCGGTATCGTGCGAGGTCTCATCGCTGATGGTCTGACCGTGCGCGAGGGAGAGAAGGTCGGGGACGTCGATCCGCGCGGCAGCGAGATCGACCCCGGCGCCATCTCGGACAAGGCCCGAGCAGTAGGCGGGGCCGTGCTCGAGGCTCTTCTCTCGCGCGGGATGTTGCCGGGCAAGACGGGTTGACCGGCGTTACGCGTTGACCGGCGCTGCGGGTTGACCGGTGCCGCCGGTTGACCGGCCGGCAGTCGCCGGAAGGCAGAAGCGGCGGGTGCGAACCGGGCATGCGCGTCGGCTCATGAAGCGGGAAGCGCGATGTACGAGCCCGAATGGAAGACCCCAACGAGCAAGGCGGAGGCCCTGGCGGTCCTTGGTGAGATTGGTGAGGACGCCGTCGTGGTGGCCGGGGGCACGGACATCGCCCCGCTGATCTCGAAGCGCAGAATCCGCCCACGCGTGCTCGTGGACCTGGGCCGCATCGAGGACCTGAAGTTTCTGAGCGTGGGACCCGCAAACTACGGAGGGTCCGCGACGATAGGCGCGCTGGTGACGCACGGAGCGCTGGCGCGCGACAAGGGCGTATCCGAGACGGCGCACGTGCTCTCCGCCGCCTGCCGGACGGTGGGCGCGCCGCAGGTGAGAGCTCGCGGGACGATCGGCGGCAACGTGGCCAACGCGTCCCCCGCGGCGGACGGGGCCGTTGCCCTGGTCGCTCTGGGCGCGTCGGCGGTGGTGGAATCGGACGGGGACCAGCGCCGCGAGGTTCCCCTCCCGGAGTTCTTCTCAGGTCCTGGACAGACCGTCCTCCGCCCTGGTGAACTCGTCACCGGCATCACCTTCGCCGCCCCGTCGAGTGTGGCAAGGAGCGCGTATCGCAAGGCCGGGCAGCGGAACGCCCTGGCCATCGCCGTCGTCTCGGTCGCGCTCGTGCACGAGCCCGAGGCCGGCACGGTGAGGATAGCGCTCGGTTCCGTGGCGCCGACGCCGATCAGGGCGATGGAAGCGGAGAGGCTGTTCGAATCGGGCTGGATGGACGTGTCCGGTCGCGCCGAGCTCCTGGGAGCCGTCGCCGCCGCCGCCGTGAGAGCCGCGAGTCCCATTGATGATGTCAGGGCGTCCGCGTGGTACAGGACGGTCCTTGTTGAGGTGCTCACAAGGCGGGCTCTCGAAGAGGCCTGCTTCTAGATCGGAAACACGCAAGAGGGGGAGGGGATGTTCGACACCAGCTTCAAGGGCAGGGACTTCATTACGATTCTCGATTACACGCAGGAAGAGGTCATCAAGATCCTCGACTTCGCCGACGAGCTCAAGGCGAAGTTCAAGGCGGGCATACCGCACAAGTACCTCGAGGACCAGACGCTCTTCATGATCTTCTACAACCAGTCGCTGCGGACGAGGAACAGCTTCGAGGCGGGGATGACGCAGCTGGGCGGGCACGCTCACTTCCTCGATCCGAGCAAGATCTACACTCCGGCGCTCGAGGGTGACGAGGTGGCGTATTCGACCGAGCGCGTGTCCGATGTCGCGCGCGTGCTCGATCGCATGGGACACGGCCTCTCCATCAGGATCTATGGTGACCCGGTCGGCTGGCAGAACGGCAAGGCCAACCGTATAGTGCGCGAGTTCGCCAAGTGGACGGAGCGGATTCCCGTCATCAACATGGAGTGTGACCTTTACCACCCGTGCCAGGGTATGGCCGACATCATGACGGTCCGCGAGCACTTCGGCGGTTTCAAAGGCGTCAAGTTCGTCATGAGTTGGGCCTACAGCCCGTCGGCGCACAAGCCCCTCTCGGTCCCGCACAGCGCCGTCATCGCCGCCGCGACCGTCGGCTGTGACGTCGTGCTCGCGCACCCCGAGGGACTCGAGCTCAACGACGATGTTCTGGAGGCTACCCGCACGCGCGCGGAGGAGTCCGGCGGCAGCTTCGAGGTCGTGAACGACATGGAAGCCGCTTTCGAGGGTGCACACGTGGTCTACCCGAAGGCGTGGACGTCGAAGTACAACATCCCGCCCATCGCCGACGCCCCGGACCTCGACGCGACGCAGGCGCTCTTCGATGCGAACAAGCACTGGATATGCGATGCGGCGAAGATGAAGCTGGCCGCTCCCGAGGTCAAGTACATGCACTGTCTGCCGTGCGACCGCGGATACGAGGTGACCGACGAGGTCATCGACGGCCCTCAGTCGGCCGCGTTCGATGAGGCCGAGAACAGGTTGCACGCTCAGAAGGCCGTCATGGCCCTGACGATGGACAGGTAGGGGAGGAACGATGCAAGTTTCCCTAAAGGGCCGCGACCTGCTCTGCACGCAGGACTGGAGCGTCGAGGAGCTCGAGGCAGTGCTCGACCTCGCGGTCGAGATGAAGAGAGATCGGTACTGCGATAAGCACGCGCGCATTCTCCAGCGCAAGACGTTCATGATGATGTTCTACAACTCGTCGCTCAGGACAAGGCAGTCGTTCGAGGCCGCCGCGACCGAGCTGGGCGGGCACGCGCAATTTCTGGAGACCAAGACGCTTCGTCTGAAGAGCAAGACGCAGCGCGGCGAGATGCTCATCGACACGGCCAACGTCATGAGCCGGTACGCATGTGGCATCGGCGTCCGGATTCTCGAGGACTCGGTCGAGGGTTACGGGGACGGCGACAGCTTCCTCCGCGAGTTCGCGGACCTCTCCGACGTTCCGATCGTCAGCATGGCACACGACAAGTTCCATCCCTGCCAGGGTCTGGCCGACGTCATGGGCATGCGCGGCAGGTCTGGCGATATGAAGGGCAGGACACTGCTTCAGGTCTGGGGTTACTCACCGCTGGTGCGGTCATGGAGTTCCGTGCAGGAGAGCATCCTTCTGAACTCGCGGCTGGGGATGAACGTCCGCATGGCCTATCCCGAAGGATTCGAGCTCGACTCCGATGTCGTGGAGCAGGCCAGGGCCAACTGCGCCACGAGCGGCGCGAGCTTCGAGGTCACGCACGATCAGGAAGAGGCGTACGAGGGCGTCGACGTCGTCTACGCGCGACAGTGGATGCACCCGGGCAGATACGAGAAGGGGCGCGAGTACGATACTGAGATGTCGGAGAAGCACCGCGACTGGCGGGCGACGTCCGAGCGGATGGCGCGCACGAACAACGCGCTCTTCATTCATCCCATGCCCATAGACCGCGGGCACGAGGCCGACGACGACGTGTGTGACTCCGAGCAGTCGATAATCTACGACGTCGCCGAGAACAGGCTGCACGTTCAGAAGGCGATAATGGCTCTGACGATGGCCGACTAGGCCCTGCCCTGGGCCGACCAGAAGGACGCGCCGTCCGCCCGAGCGGGAAGCCGGGCGGAGGGTGCCATGGGGGACGATGGAGATGGGTAGACTTGCAGTCGTCGCGATCGGAGGGAACTCGATCACGAAGGCGGACGAGCGTGGCACCATTCCCGAGCAGTACGAAAACGCCCGGGAGACCTGTCGCCACATCGCACAGATGATAACCCGTGGCTACGATGTCGTTGTGACACACGGGAACGGCCCGCAGGTGGGAAATATCCTATTGAGGGCCGAGATGAGCAGTGCGGTCCTTCCCTCTCTTCCGCTTGACACGTGCGGCGCGGACTCACAGGGCGGCATGGGTTACATGATCCAGCAGGTGCTTGGCAACGAGCTCAGGAAGATAGGTGTAGACAGGTGCGTGACGACCGTAGTCACGCAGACCGTGGTCGACCCCAATGATCCCGCCTTCGACAATCCGTCGAAGCCGATAGGCCCGTTCTACACGAGCGACGAGGCCGAGAGGAAGATCAGCGACGAGGGCTGGAAGGTGATCGAGGACGCGCACCGCGGCTGGCGGCGCGTTGTTCCCTCGCCGATGCCCACGCGCATCGTGGAAGCTGACGCCATCAAGACGCTTCTCGACGCCGGGTGCATCGTCATCGGCGTAGGCGGCGGCGGCATCCCCGTCGTCGAGAAGAACGGGCGGCTTGAAGGCGTCGAGGCCGTGATCGACAAGGACCACGCGTCGAGACTCATCGCGAATCACATAGGCGCCGAACTGTTCGTGATGTCGACCGACGTCGAACAGATCGCGCTGCACTACGGCACTCCCGACGAGGTGTGGCTCTCGAGCCTGACTCTCGAGGAGGCGTTGAGCTACCACGCCGAGGGTCACTTCCCTCCGGGCAGCATGGGTCCGAAGGTGCTCGCGAGCGTGGAGTTTCTGAGGGGCGGCGGCGAGGAGGCGATAATTACGAATCCGGAGTCGATCGAGAAGGCGCTGGACGGGGAAACGGGAACCAGGATCACGAGGTAGGGCCAGAGGACGCCCGAGCACCTCGGGGAAGGATCGCGCACACCACATGAAAGAGCTTGCCAAGATAATCAGGGTTGCGCGAGGCCACATGCAGGCGGACCTCGTGCTCCGGAACGCTCGCATCGTCAACGTCTTCTCCGCCGAGGTCCACGAGGGGGACATCGCCATACTCGGTGAGCGGATCGTGGGGATAGGGGACTACACGGGGAAGAAGGAGATAGATCTCGAGCGGGGCTTCGTGTTGCCCGGACTCATCGACGGCCACATGCACCTGGAGAGCACGATGGTGAAGGTCCAGGAGTTCGCGAGGGCGGTCGTCCCGCGCGGCACCACCTCGGTCATCTGTGACCCTCACGAGATAGCGAACGTTCACGGCATCGAGGGCATTCACTACATCCTGAATTCCAGTAAGTTCAGTCCGGTCAACATATTCGTGATGCTCAGCTCTTGCGTCCCGGCGACGAATTTCGAGACGAGCGGCGCGCATCTGCGCGGCTTCGATCTCTACCCGCTCCTGCGGGAGAAATGGGTGCTGGGCTTAGGTGAGGTGATGAACTACCCGGGTGTGCTGCGCGAGGACGAGGGGCTCCTGGACAAGATCTCGATGACGGAGAACAAACGCATCGACGGGCACGCGCCGGGGCTCACCGGGAAGGACCTCAACGCATATGTCGCCGCGGGTGTGGATTCGGACCACGAGAGCACGTCGATCGACGAGGTGCTCGAGAAGCTCCGGCTGGGAATGTACATCATGATCCGCGAGGGTTCCGTGACGAAGAACCTGCGGGACCTTCTGCCCGCGATCACGTGCGACAACCTGTCGCGGTGCTTCTTCGTTACCGACGACCGTCATCCGAAAGATCTGTTGGAGAAGGGACACATCGATCACATGGTCAAGATGGCCGTCAAAGAGGGGCTCGACCCGATTTCGGCGATACGAATGGCGACCATCAACACGGCGCAGTACTTCGGTCTCAAAGATCTCGGAGCAATTGCTCCAGGTTACATCGCCGACCTGGTGGTGGTCGACAGCCTCAAGCGGCTCAACGTCAGGACCGTCTTCAAGAGCGGCCGCGTCGTGGCGCGCGACGGGGAGATGGTTGTGCGCCCCCCCGCCGCGCCGGAGCTGACCCTTCGAAGCTCCATCAATATCAAGTGGCTGGCTCCCTCGGACTTCGACATCCCGGCCGAGGGGAAGCGCGTCAGGATCATCAACCTGGTCCCCGACCAGATAGTCACGGAGGCCACGGTCGAGCGCGCCAGAATCGAGGACGGATTCGTCGTGGCCGATACCGAACGTGACGTCCTCAAGATCGCGGTCGTGGAGCGACACCTCGCCAGCGACAACATCGGACACGGTCTCGTGAGAGGCTTCGGTCTGAAGAAGGGCGCGATCGCGAGCTCCGTCGCGCACGATTCGCACAACATCGTTGTTGTCGGCACGTCGAGCGAGGACATGATGGCCGCGGTCGTCGAGATCTCCAAGATGCGGGGCGGACTGAGCGTGGTGCGGGACGGCAAGTTGCTGGCCGGGCTTCCGCTTCCCGTGGCGGGTTTGATGTCGGAGGGCACGCTGAGCGAGGTCGTCGCCGGCCTCAAGAAGGTCGTGAGGGCCGCGAAGAGGCTCGGATCCACCATTGACGACCCGTTCATGGCGATGTCGTTCCTGGCGCTTCCGGTCATCCCGGCGCTCAAGCTGACCGACAAGGGCCTTGTCGACGTAGAGGCATTCGAACTGACGAGCCTCTTCGTCTAGGCGGAGCGGCGCTCTGACTTGATCGCGCGCGGCACGACCACGGCAGCGCCCGGCACGACCACGGTTGCTACCGGCACAACCACTCGCGGAGAACGTATGCACAGACGGGTGTACATCGTCCTCTTCATGGCCGTCTTTGCCTCGACAATGGGGGTCGGATTCATCGGCCCCCTTCTGCCGCTCTACGCGCGCGCCCTCGGAGCGGCCGGGCTTTCGCTCGGCATGATATTTGCCGGGTTCTCGATGGCGCGGTTCCTTCTGACCCCGTTCATCGGCAGACTGTCCGACAGGTTCGGGAGGAAGGTCTTCCTCGCCGTAGGCCTCGCCGTGTTCTCCGGCTTCTCGCTGCTCTACCTGTCGGTGGAAACGGTCAGCCAGCTGATTCTCGTCCGCGCGCTCCACGGCGCGTCCGCCGGCATGGTCATACCGGTCGCGCAGGCCTACATCGGTGACATCGCCCCGAAGGGACGCGAGAGCTCCTTCATGGGAACCTTCACGGTCTCGCTCTTCACGGCCTTCGGCATCGGTCCGCTCCTGGGCGGCCCGCTCGCGGACAGGTTCGGCATGTCGGCGCCGTTCATCGCCATGGGCTCTCTGTCGGCCCTGGCGTTCCTCCTTGTTCTGCTCCTGCTTCCGGAGATCGGGATTCACCGCGAGCGGTGGAAGAAGCGAGCGCCCGTGCGCGAGGTCCTGGCGCACGAGGTGGTCGTCGCGCTGATCGTCTTCCGGTCCGTCTCGGCGCTTGGGAGGGGAGTCGTCATCCCGTTTCTGCCGTTCGTCGCGGAGTCGCGCGGAGCGTCGCTGTCCATGATCGGGCTGCTCCTGGCCACACACATCCTGCTCGCGGGATTTCTGCAGATCCCCTTCGGCAGGCTCGCCGACCGTGTCTCAAAGCCACTTCTCATGACGCTCGGAATGGGGGGCAGCGCGCTCGCGATCCTCGCGATTCCCTACTGCCAGACGGTGACGCACCTCTTCTTCCTGCAGGTGGCAACGGGTATCGTGAGCGCACTGGGGTTCCCCGCGGCGATCGGGATGGCCGCGATGGCCGGGAGGAGATTCGGCGGCATGGGCACGTTGATGGCGCTCTTCAGCAGCGGCATGAGCATCGGTCTCATCCTGGGTCCTCTCGGGGGAGGGTTCTTCGAGGGCATCTTCGGTCTTGACTTCGTTTTCAAGGGTGGTTCTCTTGTGGTGGCGCTCGGTCTTGTCGCCTTCGTGGTGCTGATGAGACGGGCGAGCGCGAACGGTTCACTCGAACAGATACTCGGCGCCGCCGAGTCCAGCGGAGCGGGAGGTGTGCCCGCGGACGTGGGCGCCACTACGGCCCGGAAATGACCCAAGGAGGACATCTTGAGAAAGCCCATCGCCCGCCTGTTCATCGTCTTTGCGGTCGCCGCTGTCGTTGCCGCAACGTTCGGCGGTTGCAGCGCCGAACAGCCCGGCAGCGCCGACGGGACGCTCAGGGTTGGGATGGTCTTCGACGTCGGCGGGAAGGGAGACAAGTCGTTCAACGACTCCGCCTACCGGGGACTTCTGCACGCGGCGGACCAGTTCGGTGTCGAGCACACGGAGTTCGAGCCCGGGCAGGACGCCGACAGGGAGACCGGCCTCAGGAAGCTGGCCCAGGCGCGGTACGACGTCATCATCGGTGTCGGTTTCCTCTTCAGCGATGCGATGCGGAAGGTCGCGGTCGACTATCCCGACGTCAAGTTCGCCTGTATCGACTTCGACCCGAGGCCGGGAGAGACGCTCCCCGACAACCTGGCGGGCCTGAAGTTCAGGGAGGAAGAGGGTTCGTTCCTCGTCGGTGTCATTGCCGGTCTGTTCAGCAAGACGGGAAGGATCGGGTTCATCGGGGGCATGGACATTCCGTTGATCCACAAGTTCGAGGCCGGGTACATTGCGGGAGCGAAGCACGCTAACCCGGCCATCTCCGTGACGGTCGCCTACGCCGGCGCCACGCCGCTGGCGTTCGCCGACCCGGCGAAGGGCAAGGAGCTCGCACTCCTGCAGTACGGACGCGGAGTGGAGGTGATCTACCACGCGGCCGGCAGCACCGGCAACGGTGTCATCGAGGCGGCCCGCGAGGTCAACCGGCAGGCGATCGGCGTCGACTCGAACCAGAACTACATGGCGCCGGGAAACGTGCTCACGAGCATGGTCAAGCGCGTGGACAACGCCGTGCTCATGATTGTCCAATCCGTTGTTGAGGGGAGTTTCCGCGGCGGATTGAGGGAGTTCGGCCTCGCCGACGACGGTGTGGGCTACGCTGTCGACGAATACAACGAAGATCTCCTGACCGATGAAATGCTGGCGGTCGTGGAGGACGCCAGGCAGGCGATCATCGAAGGTACGGTCTCGGTACCGACGGAGTAGCGCTTCCGAGACGACGGCGACGTCACGGAAGATGCGCCCCTGCTCCGGGCGCGCGATGGCGGTTGGCGCAGCAAGACGCTTCCTTAAGAGGGAGACGCCCTCTCAATGTCGGAACGCCACGCGGTCCAGATGCGAGGCATTACGAAGCGCTACCCGCGCGCGCTTGCCAACGACCGCGTGGACCTCGACGTTGATGACGGGGAGATCCACGCGATCGTCGGCGAGAACGGCGCCGGCAAATCCACCATCATGAAGGTGCTCTACGGGTTGACGCCGCCGGATGCGGGCGAGATTTCGCTGTGGGGCAAGAAGCTCTCCGGACACCGTCCCGCTGACGCGATTCGCGAAGGCGTAGGGATGGTCCACCAGCACTTCATGTTGGTCGATACACTGACCGTCGCCGAGAACGTCGTGCTGGGTGCCGAGCCCGTGCGCCGCTGCCGTCTCCTCGATGCGGCGGCGGCCCGCGAGCGCGTGCGGCAGCTGTCGTCGGAGTACGGTCTGTCGCTCGACCCCGACGAGCTCATCGAGAACCTGTCGGTGGGGCTCGAGCAGCGCGTCGAGATAGTGAAGGTGCTCTACCGGGGCGCGAAGCTCCTCATCCTGGACGAGCCCACCGGCGTGCTGACTCCTCAGGAGGTGCGCGAGTTGTTCGTTATCCTCCGCGCCCTTCGTGACGCCGGGCGGACCATCATCTTCATTACACACAAACTCGAGGAGGTCCTCGAGCTGGCCGATCGGATCACGGTCATGCGCGACGGTCGTGTGGCGGGTGTCGTGTCAGCCGCGGCGACCACCAAGGAGGAGCTCGCCAGGATGATGGTGGGGCGCGATGTGCTCCTCCGTGTCACCAAAGAAGAGGCGAAGCCCGGCGAGCCGGTGCTTCAGGTCGCGGGGCTTTCCGCGGTCGGCAGGAAGGGCTCGCACGTGCTCGAGGGGATCGACCTCGAGGTGCGCTCGGGGGAGGTTCTGGGGATCGCCGGTGTCCAGGGCAACGGGCA
>DAOWCM010000218.1 GCA_030639555.1 Candidatus Eiseniibacteriota bacterium
CCCTTCTGCGCCACCAGCTCCTCGTGAGTGCCCCGCTCGACGATGCGCCCCTCATCGAGAACGATGGTCTCATCCGCGTGCTTGATGGACGAGATGCGGTGGGACACGATGACGCTCGTGCGGTTCTCGAGCGCGCCCTTGAGTTCCTGCTGTATCCGCTCCTCCGTCGCCGTGTCCACCGATGACAGCGCGTCGTCCAGCACCACGATGGCAGGCGCGTGCACAAGGGCGCGCGCGATCGCCACGCGCTGCTTCTGCCCTCCGGAGAGCGTGACGCCCCTCTCCCCAACCAGCGTGTCCAGACCGTCTGGGAAGCTCTCTATCTCATCGAGAATACCGGCGATGCGCACGGCCTCGGTGACGCGTTCGTCACCGGCATCCGGGGCGCCGAACCTGATGTTCTCTCTGATTGTGTCAGAGAAGAGGAACGTGTCCTGCGGCACGTAGCCGATCGCGCCCCGGAGCGAAGAGAGCGTCAGCCCGGTGACGTCGCTGCCGTCGATAAGGACCTGACCCTCCGTCGCCTCGTGGATGCGGAGAAGGAGATTGCACACGGTGCTCTTCCCGGAGCCCGTCCTGCCTAGCACGCCGAGCGTGTGACCCCGCGGCACGGTGAAGCTGATGTCGGCGAGCGCGGGCTCGAGTCCCTCCGCATATGAGAAGGTGACACCGCGGAACTCCACCTCTCCTCGCGGTTCACTGAGCTCGACGGCGTTCTCGTGATCGGCGATCTCAGGCACGACTTCGAGGATCTTGTTGATCCTGCCCATCGAGGCCGCCCCGCGCTGGAGCACGTTGACCACCCAACCCATGGCTATCATGGGCCAGGTCAGAATCCCGAGGTAGCTTGTGAACGCCACCAGATCGCCGGTGGTGATACCTCCCAGCATCACCTGGCTTCCCCCGAAGTAGATGATGATGACCACGCTCATGCTGGACAACATCATGATGAACGGGAAGAACGCGCCCCACACGCGGACGAGCCGGATGTTGTCGCGGACGTACTCCTTCCCGATCGCGGCCAGGCTCGCGAGCTCGTGTTCTTCCTGAGAGTATGCCTTTACCACCCTGATCCCCGACATGCTCTCGCGCACGCGCTCCGTCAGGCTGGAGAAGGTCTCCTGCACCTTCTCGAATCTGCTGTGCAGCATCTTGCCGGCGCGCAGCGTGAAGAGGGCAATGATCGGCATAGGGATGAGGGCCAGCAGAGTCAGCCTCACGTTCAGCACGAGCATGAACCCGATGGCCGCCAGCCCCAAGACGATGGCGTCCGTCATCGCCACGACGCCGAACCCGCACGCCATCCGCACCGCATTCAAGTCATTGACCGCGTGCGCCATGAGGTCCCCGGTCTTGTTGACGGCGAAGTAGCTGGCGGAGAGCCTCTGCAAGTGGCTGTAGAGATCGTTCCTGATGTCCTCTTCGATGTGGCGCGACGTCCCGATGATGAAGAACCGCCAGAAGAACCTGAAGACAGCGATCCCTACTGCGAGCGCGACGATACGAAGCCCGTAGATGAGGAGGTTCGTGTGTGCGGCGCCCGAATAGGTCAGGTCGTCGACGGCCCGCTTGATGATCCTCGGGATGATGAGCTGCATCCCGTCGACGAAGAGCAGGCAGATGACACCGCCAACGACGGCCCACTTGTATCTTGCGAAGTGCTTGAGCAGGTGCTTGAGATTGCCCATCTGGTCCTCGAGCTGGGGTCGGGCCGGACAGCGATTCGGCGTGTGCTGGACGCGCTCGATGTGCACAAAACGGCTCCGGACGGAGTCCGGAGCGTACGGTGCGTCGGATGGCCCGTTTCTTCGTGAGCGCCGAATCGTTGCGATTCTATCGGTGGGTAGGGAGGGTGTCAAGTGGACCGCTCCCGCCCGGGGATCAGCGCTTCGGTTCAATGACCAAGTATGGTATAATAGTGTCTGCTGGAAATGGTGGAGGGAGTCGGCGTAGGTGCCGAGTCTTCCTGCCGCGTGCCAGCGGATGCCGCGCGCGGCGCGAGGCGCGAGAGCGGAAGGAGATCCACATGAGAGTGATTGCTATTGTTGCATCGGTGCTGGTGCTGGTCGCTGGAACGGCGGGCGCGAATCCCATCGTGGGTGAGTGGCTCTACATCGACTTCGACCCGCCGAACTTCGTCCACCGAGTGGACCCGCCGATTTACACAGCAGTTGACGCATACGTGATGCTTGACCTCACGAACTCCGGCGAACCTGGATTCACCTCGGTGTCGTTCAGACTCGATGTTACGCCGGGCGTGTCCTCCCCGCCGTCCTTCACCAACCTCCTCCCGGGCGACGTGGCCATCGGGGACTGGGAGACGGGCATCACGCTTGCGTCGACCGAGTGCATCACGTCTTTTCCCGCTCAGATAGCCGTTCTCTCGCTGTACTATCTGGGCACGCCGGGTGACATCGCCATCTACGACCACCCTCAGTATCCTCGATGGGTAGTGGACTGCCAGGATCCGGGGATGGACTTTTACTACTGTGTGTACTCATTCGGAGGAGTAGACAAAGACCCCGACGTGGGACCGTTCGGAGACTGCGGCGGCAATCCGGTGGAAGACGTCTCCTGGACGACCATCAAGTCGCTCTACCGGTAGAGCAGGCACACGCGGAGAAAACAGAGCGGCCACCTGACGCAGTGAGCGTCGGGTGGCCGCTTCGATGTTCTACGCAATCGCGACGAGCCTATCGGAGCAGAACGACCTTCCTGTGCGCGCTCTTCCCCGCGGCCTTCAGCCTGACGAAGTAGACTCCCGGAGCCACGGGCTCGCCTTCGTCAGACAGACCGTCCCAGACGACGGTCCCTCTGCCCTCACCCGCCGTGAGCCTCCTCACCAGGCGCCCACCGGGCGTGTAGATCCCCAGCTCGGCGCGCGTGCCCGCGGGGACCGCGAACCCCAGTGATGCCGAGGTGCGGAACGGATTCGGGGTCGCATGTGCGAGCCACAGCTCGCCCACCCCGAAGTCCGCCACTACATCAACGGGACCGGTCAACACCTCGCTGCCGCCGTCGGTCACAGCGCCGACCATATAGGAATAGCTCACACCGTCGACGGCACTCGCGTCGGTGTAGGAGCATCCCTGGACGAGTTCGTCGTTCAGCCGGACGAAGCCGCCCTCTCTACCACCGCTCCCGGTCCCGAGTCCCGCCCGCTCCGCGAGCGCCTCGCGCACGCTGAACGTGCCCCGCTCGGTCAGCCGCTGTCGCAGCGCAGCGGACGACTCGATCTCCTCTACGATCATCCGATAGACGTTGAATCCGGCGAGCCCCGCCGCCTCGTCGAAGCTCCAGGACAGGACCACGGCCTCCCCGTAGATCCCACACGAGAGCTCGGCAACGGGAGCCACCCCGGTCACGTCACCGTCGGCGTCCAGGCAGAAGACCTTCCCTCCCGTTCCGCCGTAGTACTGGGTCCCGACGAGCGCATCGCCCACCTGGTCGGAGTTGACGTCCCCGATCGAGCGCACCGAGTAGACGCGGTTGCCTACGGTATAGTCCCAGAGGAGCGCGCCAGTGCGGCCGCTCACGCAGTAGGCCTTGAGATCGAATGACCCCGCTATCACGTCGGCGTAGCCATCGTAGTCCACGTCCCCCATCGGCCAGATGGTCCACACGTCGCCACCGTTCGTCGTTCCAGTGGGGACGTTCCAGAGTTCAGTGCCCGTCCGGCCGTCCAGACATATGATGGCGTTGTCCCACGAGCCCACCAGCACGTCCGCGGGGCCGTCGTCGTTCAGGTCTTTGATGGGGACCACGCGCATTACATTCTCGTAGGTCCCGACGGGGTACGACCATATCTCCGAACCGTCGGCGCCGCTCACGCAGTACACCGTGCCGCTCGCGTCCCACGTGCCGACGAGGGCGTCCGGAACGTCGTCGTAGTTGACGTCGTCCGTCCCCGCGACCGAGAAGGTCGAGTCTCCGACATAGAAGCGCCAGATGTAGGAGGGGTACCCCATGCTCCCCCCGTCGATGCAGTACGTGTAGTCGGCGTTGGCGTCCCCCGTGCCGACCAGAACGTCGTCGGTCCCGTTTCCGTTGACATCCCCAATCCGCGCGACCTGGTAGACGGCGTCGGGCGCGGCGAACTTCCATCGCATCACTCCGCTCGCGCCGTCCACGCAGTATGCGTTGTTGTTGTCGCTGCCGCAGCCGAAGATGACCTCGGGAATGCCGTCGCCCGTCACGTCATTGATCCAGTCGATGCTGTAGATCCACCCCGACGGCGGGTCGTCGGCGTAGGTGTCGAAGTCCC
>DAOWCM010000148.1 GCA_030639555.1 Candidatus Eiseniibacteriota bacterium
GGACGGGGTCAAGGTCGAGTACTACGGGAGCACGGCTCCCCTGAGACAGGTGGCCAACATCAGTGTTCCTGAGGCGCGTCTTCTGGTCGTTCAACCCTGGGACAAGAAGATAACCGGTGACATAGAGAAGGCGATCCGTTCGGCCGACCTGGGGCTGAACCCGTCCAGCGACGGGAACCTCATCCGCGTGCCCATCCCGGCGCTGACCGAGGAGAGGCGCAAGGAGATGGTCCGCTACGTGCACAAGCTCGCCGAGGAGGGGCGCGTCGCGATCCGAAACGTCCGGCGCGACGTCAACGAAGCCCTCAAGAAGAAGCACAAGGACGGGGATATCTCCGAGGACGACTTCCACCGTGCTCGCGACAAGACAGTCCAGGAGCTGACAGACGAGCACATCCACGAGATCGACCACGTTCTCGCGGCGAAGGAAACTGAGTTGATGGAGGTCTGACACGGGCGCTTGAGCGCCAGTTCGGGCACAATGGCAGCACCGGTACCAAGTGAGTTCTTCATCAGGAGGTGGTAAGTGGCATATGTGATCACCGACGCCTGCACGGCGTGTGGCGCTTGCGTCAGCGCGTGCCCGGTCGAGGCGATCTCCGAGGGCGAGGACAAGTACGTCATCGACCCGGAAGCCTGCACGGACTGCGGGCTGTGCGCCGAAGAGTGCCCGTTTGATGCAATCGAGCCGGGTAAGTAGGGCGTAGGTTGAGCACAAGGCGACCATTTGGGGGCGGCTGGCGATGGTCGGCCGTCCCCGCGTTTCACCCCGAAGCGATGCCGGCAGAGGCGACTGTTGCAGACATGACACGGAAGAAGCCAGACCACACCTCAGGGAAGCTCGCGATTGACCACGACCTCCTGCCGCGCCACGTGGCCATCATCATGGACGGCAACGGCAGGTGGGCTCGGAGGCGCGGCTTGCCGCGCGTCGCGGGACACGCGGCCGCCACCGCGTCCGTGAGAGACGTTGTGGCCGCCGCCGCCGAGCTCGGGCTTTCGGAGCTCACCCTCTACACGTTCTCGATGCAGAACTGGACCCGGCCCAGATCAGAGGTCGCGGGCCTCATGCATCTTCTCGACCAGACCCTGCGTGAGCAGGTCGACGACATGGACGGGGACAACATCCGTCTGAACGCGATCGGCCGTCTCGACCGCCTTCCGAAATACGTGCGCAGTCGCCTGGACGCGAGCATCGAGCGACTGTCCGGCAACACAGGCCTCAGACTGAACCTGGCCATCAGTTACGGGGGGCGCGCCGAGATTCTGGACGCCGCCCGCGGGATCGCGGAGGCGGCGTGCCGGGGCGACGTGAGGCCGGGAGACATAGACGAAGACATCTTCCGTGGTTTCCTGTACTCTCCCGATGTTCCGGATCCTGACTTACTGATCCGCACGAGCGGGGAGCGGCGCATCAGCAATTTCTTATTGTGGCAGATAGCCTACAGTGAGATATACATCACGAAGGTGCTATGGCCCGACTTCCGCAGGCGCCACCTGTATGAAGCTCTGGTCGACTACCAGCGGCGCGACCGTCGTTTCGGCGGCATCGGCGGCGACTAGTCAAAGAGGTAGTAGAGCATGGGTATCGACCGACGACAGCTCACAGCGCGACTTCTGACAGCATCGGTCGGTGTGCCTGTCACGGTCATCTGTTCGCTCGTGGGCGGCATCCCGTTCCTGCTGGCCATGAATCTCGTGATCGGGGTCGGCCTCTTCGAGTTCTACCGCATGATGGAGGCCAAGGGCATCAGGCCGTTCAAGACCGTCGGGGTCGCGGCCGGCCTGGTAGTATCCTGGTACGTCTACTTCCAGGGCGGTGTCTTCTCGGGGCTCTTCATCACTCTGATGCTCATCACGATCATGGGGATGGAGCTCTTCAGACGTGACGGGGAGTTCGCCGTCTTTCACATATCGACGACCATTCTGGGTGTCTTCTACGTCGCCTGGCTTGGCAGCCACATCATCCTTCTGAGGCGGCTCGGCGAGGGTGTCGTGGGCGCGGACCTGGGCGGGTTCTTCGTTATACTCGCCTTCACCCTGGCGTGGGGGACCGACACGGGCGCCTACTTCGTCGGGAACGCCATCGGTAAGAAGAGGCTTCTTCCTCGAGTGAGCCCCAGCAAGTCGGTCGAGGGCGCTCTGGGCGGCGTCGTGGCCGCGGTAGCAGTTGCCTTCATCGCCAGGGCCACGATCGTTCCACTTCTGACAGTCGTGGATGCGCTGGTGCTCGGCCTGGTCGCCCCGGTCATGGGCGTTCTCGGAGACCTCGTTGAATCACTGATGAAACGCGACGTCCGGATCAAGGACACGTCGCACGCGCTGCCGGGGCACGGGGGGATGCTCGACCGTTTCGATAGCGTCTTGTTCGTCGCTCCATTCGTCTACTACTACCTGAGGTTCCTGGTGGTGTAGTCGGCCGGTCCAGGCGGCTCGCACAACACAACCTGTATGGGAGCGCTCTATCTCGTCACGCAAGCGCATAGCGATTCTTGGGTCCACGGGCTCGATCGGGCGAAGTGTGCTGTCCGTCGTCGAGTCCAATCCGGACGTGTTCGAGGTTGTGAGCCTCTCCGCGCTGAAGAGCGCTGAGCTCCTTGCCGTACAGGCGAAGCAGTTCGGTGTCACGAGAGTCGCCATCGGTGAGGAAGCAGCCGGCGATGCGGCACTGGAGGGCGACCTCGAGGTCGGAGTGGGCGAGGAGGCGCTGGTGGCGCTTGCGTCCGATCCCGAGGCGGATCTTGTGGTGAACGCGCTGGTCGGCGCGGCCGGCCTGCCCGTGACCGCGGCTGCAGTCAGGGCCGGCAAGAGGCTGGCCATCGCCAACAAGGAGTCGCTCGTGATGGCGGGCGGGCTCGTTACGAGCCTCGCCGGTCGGACGGGCAGCGAACTGATACCGGTCGACAGCGAGCACAGTTCCATATTCCGCTGTCTCAGGGGGACCGCGTCTGGCGAGGTCAGCGGTATCGTGCTGACGGCTTCCGGCGGCCCGTTGCGTGACCTGCCTATCGACGAGATGGCGTCTGCTGCCGTCGAGGCGGTTCTGTCGCACCCCACCTGGGACATGGGCGAGAAGATAACGGTCGATTCCGCCACGCTCGTCAACAAGGCGATGGAGGTTCTGGAGGCCATGTGGCTCTTCGACCTCTCGCTGGATAAGATCGATGTGGTCATGCACCGGGAGTCCGTGGTGCACTCCCTCGTCCGTCTTCGAGACGGCAGCCTTCTGGCGCATCTTGGTTCGCCCGACATGCGCGTTCCGATCCAGTACGCTCTTTTCTACCCCGACGCGCCCAGAGTCTCGTTCGATGAGTTCCGGCCCGCGGAGATGGGGACGCTGAACTTCGGCCCCGTCGAACCTGAGCGGTATCCCTGCTTCGACCTGATCCTCGCGAGCGCACGCGAGGGAGGGACTTCACCGACGACCGCGGTGGCAGCGGACGAGGTCGCCGTTGGTGCGTTCCTTGAGCGCAGGATCCGCTTCGGCGACATCGCTACCGTCATTGCCGGGACTCTGGATGCGGAGGGGACCGGCCCCGCCAAGGACCTGGCCGCCGTCTTCGAGGCCGAGCGGAGCGCCAGGGCCACGGCTGCTGAGATCGTCAATGACATCGCCGGTCGCGCGGCCCACGGGCACGCGGGCGCGGCATTCACCACCGGCCACTCCGGAGTCTGACACTGATGATACGCTTCTACCTCTACGCGATAGTGTTCAATCTGGGGATCCTCATCTTCGTGCACGAACTCGGGCACTATCTGGCCGCGCGGGCTTCGGGTGTCACCGTTGAGCGCTTCTCGATGGGCTTCGGCCCGCGCATCCTCAAGTTCACGCGTGGTGCGACGGAGTACGCCATCTCCGCGATACCCTTCGGTGGCTACGTGAAGATGGCGGGCATGGAACAACCGGCCGAGGGCGATGCGACGGAGCTCAGTCCCGACACGTTCCTTGGCAAGCGCATCGGCATCCGCGCTGTCATCGTTGCGGCGGGACCGATCACGAACCTCGTCTGGGCAGTGCTGGTCGCCACCGGCCTCCTCCTGGTCACGGGGATCCAGACCCTGGGCGAGCCGGTCGTGGGAGAGGTGGAGGAGGATTCGCCGGCCGCCGTCGCGGGCCTTCTCCCGCGTGACCGCATCCTGTCGGTCGGTGGGACGGACGTCGGGAGCTGGGAGGACGTGGTCACGCTCGCCGCCCTGGACGAGGACGGGTCTGTCGACCTCGTTGTGAGCCGCGGTGGGGACCCCGGCGTGGTCGCCGAGGTCACTCTCGTGGTTATCGGGAACGAGGAGACGGGCGAACTCGACCTCGGACTGACGGCGTACGTCCCGTCCGTCGTGGGCGACGTGCTGAGCGGTGGCCCGGCGGACAGAGCCGGGATCAGAGCCGGTGACCGGGTTCTTTCCATAGACGACGCCAGGGTCGAAAGCTGGAGCGAACTCGGCGGCATCATCTACGAGAGCCTCGGCGAAGAGCTGACCATCGTCTGGGAGCGCGACAGCGAGGTGATGAGCGCCGTCGTCGTCCCCGAGGAGGGTGACGAGCCCATTGGCACCACGGACGTGCGGACCGTCGGCATGATCGGCATAATGCGCCCGTGGGAGACCAGGCGACTCGGCCCCGGCGAGGCCTTCGTGACGGCCGTCAGGTTCACCGCGTTCAACCTGCGGATGATAGTGGAGTTCTTCGTCGGGCTGGCGACCGGACAGGTCTCGGGGAGTATGGTGGGCGGGCCCATCAAGGTGATCCAGCTGGCCAGTGAGAGCGCCAGGTGGGGGGCAACCTACTTCTTCGGATTCATGGCGTTCATGTCGCTCAACCTGTTCCTCATCAACATGCTGCCGCTTCCGATCCTGGACGGCGGTCACCTGCTTCTCATGGCGCTCGAGAAGGTGCGGCGCCGCGGGCTCACCGAGAGGCAGCTCAAGGTCTGGCAGCAGGCCGGTCTCGTCTTCTTTGCCGGACTGATGGTCTTCCTGCTCGTCCGTGACGCTCTCACGTTCGGTTAGAGGCTCAGAAGCCGGCGTCAGGATCAGCGCCCGTCCTCCGCCGTCGTCACCGCCCCTCGGCGCCGCCGGTGCTTCCTCCGGCCGCGCTTCTAAGCTCACCGATCCTTCTGTCCACTTCATGTTCGATCTCTACCCATGTCTTCGGGCGCGAGCGGAGTGATCGAGCGAATTCCTCCACTTCCTCGCGCGAGTGCCCCCTGCTGCCCAGCTCGATCGCCCGTGATGCGGCGTCCTCGCCCGACAGCCCCTCCTCAACCGCGATCGTCAGCGCGGCGATGTGAGCGATGTAGTCCTGTTCCGTCATTGAGGGTACGCCGGAAGACCCGGTCGTAGCCGGGGCGCCGGACTCCGCGGCCCCTCCATCAGGTTCGCAGCCGCCCGTTATGAGAATGGCGAGCGCGAGCGCCGCGGCCGCCGTCCGAACGCCCGTCCCCGTTCTTCCTTCGCACGCGCGCAGTTGAATCACCGTTTTGTTCTCCGCGTCGTAGACAGTGTGAGAGCTTGAGAGCACCATCATCGCGGCCGAGAGCGGCGAAGTCAACCGCTGGAGTTGACACACTGTGAGGCGATGCCTAGAATGAACCTCATAGAGGCACCCTTCTTCGCCTAAGCAGCCGACCGGAGCCCCCGGGAGGATGTCGAGATGCTCAGAAC
>DAOWCM010000200.1 GCA_030639555.1 Candidatus Eiseniibacteriota bacterium
CCTGTCGCACTCGGCGATCGTCGCGCGTGAGATGGGGATCCCAACAGTCGTCGGCATACGCGGACTGCTCGATGCGTTCGAGAGCGGCCAGTGGGTCCGGATGGACGGATCGGCGGGCACGGTGCGCGCGGTCGAGCCCGGAGGCGCCGACACCGAATGAGCATCGAGGCGTGAACGGAGCGTCCTACCGCAGACCCCACACGGGCACGACACCCAGGACCTGAAGCAGGATCACGGCGGCGATTACGGCGAACTGGAACAGAAGGACCAGAGGCGGCCACGTGGGCGCCGATTCCGACGGCTCGCGGCGCAGGAGGAGCAGCGCGTTCGCGATGGCGGCGACCGCACAGACGAGACCCACCCCGACAACGGGACCGAAAGACTCCCCGGACTGCAACTGCCACGGCACGACGGCCGTCACGAGCCACGCCGGCACGACCAGGACCGCGCCGACCGCCATCCCCTTGCCCCTGTTCGCCTGCCCGAGCCGCCTGAGCCTGTATATCAGGCAGAGGACCGTGAGGAAGGTGATGGAGGCGACGTACGGGGCGTAGAAGAAGTCGGGTCGTTCGAAGGCGGACGCAGCGACGAGAACGCACGCCGTGGGCACAAGAGCCTCGAGCACGACCGCGGCAGGTATGCTCGACGTCCGCGCCGGTGTGAACCAGAGCGGAAGATAGAGCGCCAGCCCGAGGAAGAACGGAACGGCCCAATACAGCGGGCCGAAACACCAGGCCGTGAAGCTGAAGAGAATGAGAGCGAGTACGCCGCCCACGTTGAACCCGCGCGACCTCCAGACGGCGATGCCGACCGCGAGAGCAATAACCAGGAGACCCAGGTTCAGCGTGGCGATGTCCGCCGGTGGCCTCACGGCCATCCTGTCGAGAACGAGGTACACGACGAGAGGCACGAACAGGTTGTCGGTGCCCCTGAGCGAGATCGCCTCCACCGCAGTGGCGAGCGCAGCGGCCAGAACGGCCACGAGGACACAGGTCGCCCTCGGCAAACTCGTCATGAGCAGCATCGGCAGGTGGACGACCAGGAAGGCCGCGACGAAGAACGCGAGGGAGCCCTCGAGGCTTTTCTCCGCGTCATCCACTCTGTAGCGGATCACGCCGTACTGGCTGCCGACCAGGGCCGCAAGCGTATCGGAGACGCCCAGGACGAGCACGGCGGACAGGTACAGCCACGGCCGGTCGTGCGCCATAAGAAAGAGCATGAGGATCGAGAGCGGGTAGTAGTACGTGCCCGACGTCTTCCTCTTCACGCCGTGCAGGCTCGTGAGGAAGCCGAATCGCTTCCCCAGTGCCATGAGTATGCCGAAGGCGCCTGTCAGGCCGAACACTACGAATGGAGAGCTCAGCACGAAGGGAAAGGTGATGGCAGCGGCACCCGCCCCGACGTGGATCATCTTACGTGTCCACTCGGGCCTGGGGTGTCCGAAGCGCCGCCACAGCTCGGCGCCCGCCATGACCGCCAGGACAATCGCTCCGAGAAACAGAGCCTCGGGCAGGTCCTCAAGCCACTGCATCAGCAAGTCCCCTCAGTGCACGTCATCGGTCGGTCTCCTCTGGTCCGCCCGCCCCACGAGCGAGCCTCAGCGAACCTCCTCCACCACGAACGCGCTGTAGAAGAACGCTTTGTCCCGCTTGAAGAGCTCCCTCGCCAGGTCGGTGAGCGGCGTCACGCGATCACTCAGTTCCTCGGGGCAGCGCCTTGGCGCCAGCATGTTCCAGTACGCGAGGCGCGCACCCGGTTTCGCGACGGCCAGGAGCTCCCCGAATATCCCGGTGCAGGTTGGGGCGTCCAGGTACTCGAAGATGTCAGACAGGTTGAACCCGTCGAAGCCACCCTCACCGTCCGTTCTCGCGGCGTCCTGCACAGACCCGGGGAAGAGCGTGAGCCTCGCGACCCCCTCTCTGACTGCCTCGAAGCGCTCGGGTTCGAGGTACCTGGGCAGCGAACGCGAGAAGTTGCCCGTCAGGATGTAGTCCAGGAACGGATTCGAGTGCGTGGGCAGCACGGTGAGCGCGTACCGCGCGCGGGAGAGAATGCGGTCCGACACCGCACCTTCGACGTATCGGAAGAACTCTGGATCACGACCGAGCCGCCCCATGACGAAGCGACTGAAGAAGACCCGGAACATGAGCTTCCACGGCAGGTTGTTCCACCTTCTCTCGTAGAAGTCGAGGCGAGCCGCCTCGTCCTTCTCTCTGAGAAGCTCTTCGACGGCACGCCTCGTGTGGATGAGCGGTATCACCCTCTTCCTGAAGAAGTGGAAGTACGACTCGAACTTGCCCGCGTGTATGAAGCCGCCGACCAGCTCGTCGCGCCTGTCTCGCCAGAATGCGCGCGCATCGTCCGAAAGCTCACGCTCGAGGCTCTCGTATGTCGCGAGCCGGTTGCGCGATTCGCTCACGCCCAGGAACGCAAGGACCTCGGGGTGCTTCAGGCGCCTGATCGCCGCGCACTTGAGCTCCACACACGCGAGCTGGGCGGGACTCAGGTCGGCCGCGACGACGGCGGCGCCCTCCGCTGCCAGCGCCAGCGAGTTGTCGCCCCCCGAGGCGACGGACAGAATGCGAACGCCGGGGGCCGGCCGGAGCGCCTCGCACAGGATGTCCGCGTCTTCCCAGCAGTTCGCGTACCTGATGATGTCGAGCTTCACGCGCTCCTGCAGGTCGGACGCCGTGAGGTCGTTCGAAGTCAATCCCGGCTCCTGATGGAGACAATCGCCGTCACCAGCATGATGTCGCAGATGAGCCCGACCACGAGCGTTGAGCTCAGCAGCGACCCGAAGTAGCGCACCGGCACGACCTGGGCAAGCAGAAACGTCCCGAAGCCGCCGACCAGAACGACCGTTGTCCAGGTGATCGCGCTCCCGCCACGCCTTAGCGCGGCGAGCACCGCCTCCTTCCGGCTCAGCCCGTTGCGTATGCCGAGCTGGCTGTGGACCAAGAGGTGGATCGTGTCGTCGACCAGAATCCCGAACGCGACGCACGCGATGGACACCGTGGCGACGTCGAGCCGGATACCGAGCCACCCCATTGCGCCGAGCAAGAGGAAAACGGGAAGTATGTTCGACGGGGTCGCGAGCGCGGCCCAGCGGAACGAGCGGAGGAGAATGAGAAGGAGCAAGAAGTTGAGCCCTATGACGAGCGGCAGGCTCTTGACGAAGCTCGTTCCCAGGTACCGCGTGAGCTTGACGTAGAGGGGCAGGTAGCCCACGGCCTTGATCATGACGCGTGAGCCGAAGGCGTCCTCCCCGCGACGGATCGCGTCGTCGATCATGGCGGCGAGCGAGGCCGCGTTCTGCATCCTGACCCGCCCGCTCACGTGCGCCTGCGAGTACGACGCGTCGACCAACGGCTCAATCGCGTCCGCCCCGAGAAGAGCGCGGAGCGTCTCCACGGTCTGGCGGACCTGGGCGGAGTCATCCGGCACCAGGGGCTCTCCACCCTCGACACCGGACCGAAAAAGATCGGGCAGCGCCTGGGTCCCGCCGATGTCCGGGTGAGCCCCGAGAGCCCTCTGGAACTCGAGGAGCTTGGCCACCATGTGGGGCTCGGCGAAGTCGCCCTCGAACCCGGAGACTTCAAACATGATCGGCCAGTAGTAGCCCCAGTGCTCCTCAATCCACTCGCTGTCCTGCCTGACTGCGTGGTCCTCCGGGAGGAACCCGAGGCTGTAGGTGTCGATGCGAAGGCGGAAGCAACCAACAAGAGCGGCGATCGCTGCGACGCCGACCACGGCGAACACGACCGCACGGCGCCGGATGATGCCCTCCCCCACACGGCCGAGCCAGTTGCCGACCCGCTCGTGCTTCACGGCGGGGAAGCGCCGGTTCAGGATGTTCCCGAGTGGGAAGCAGATGAGTACCGAGACCACGAACGACGCCATGATGCCCGCGGCGGTGTAGCCTCCGAGCTCTCTCAGGACCTGGATATCGGAGGCGGTCAGCGCGACGAACGCGGCCGCGCTCGTCAGTGCCGAGAAGAAGCACGCCCTCACCACGGGCGAGCGGAAGAAGGAACCGACCGACGCTCCCTCTGCGGCCGGCGCGTCACGGAGCAGGTGGATGGCGTTCGCCATGCTGATGACGGCGACGATGGTCGGAACCGTCGTGGTCACGAGATTGATCGGGACATCCGTCAGGCCGAACAGCCCGACGGCCCAGGTCGTCGCCAAGCCGGCCGCCAGCAGCGCCACCAGGACTCTGACAACGCTCCTGAGCGCGAGGAACAGAAGAATCGTGGCCACGATCGCCGCAGGCAGGAAGACCCTGGAGATGTCCTGCGCTGAGGCCTCGTTGATGGCATCGAAGACGACGCCCGATCCCGCGAGGCGGTACTCGAGCCCGGTCCCGTCGAGTTCGCGGTCCAGGGTCTCCCTGATCTCGGCTAGGAACGCCGTTCGAACGCTGTCGTCCTCGAGGACATCGGGCACCGTGTAGAGAAGCGTCGTCTTCTC
>DAOWCM010000180.1 GCA_030639555.1 Candidatus Eiseniibacteriota bacterium
GAGACCAAGAATGCTGCACAAACTGATTGTCGCACTGGTCCTCCTCGTCGCCGTCGCGCTCGTGACCGGCTGCGCGCCGCAGATCACGAGGACGGCCGATCCGAGCGAGGGAGATTTCTACACCGAAGAGGAGTACCAGAAGCTTAATGCGGATCAGCAGAAGACGTACTGTGCGGACCTGCTCGCCGCATACGGTGATGCAGAGGACTGCGTCAACACCGCGCAGGCCGGCCTGACGAGAGAGTCAGAAGCCATCGGCGACCTCGAAGGGGTGCTCGCCGGTCTCACGCCGCAGCTGAAGAGTCTCCGGAGCGAGGTCGAGGGTCTCCAGGGGCAGATAGCCTACTTTGAAGGGCTTCCGCGGATGTACATGGTCGATAAGGGCGATTTCCTCTACAAGATAGCAGGTATGGAGGAGGTCTACGCGGACCCGCTCAAGTGGAAGAGGATCTGGCGCGCGAACAAGGGTGTCCTGGAAGGGTTCTCGGACCCGAACCTGATCTACCCGGACTGGGAGCTGACGATTCCGCGTGATTGGCCCCACAGCTACACGGTCAAGGAGGGCGAGAACCTCTGGATGATCGCGAGGCGCTGGGAGATTTACGGGGAGGGGCGGCTGTGGACGGAGATATTCGAGGCCAACGGCGACGTCCTCAGCGACCCTGACATGGTCAGGCCAGGCCAGACTCTGACTATTCCGCGCTAGCTAGCGTGGTGATGCTGATTGGCTCGAGCTCGTTCAGGTGGTAGATGCAGGGGGGTGTGGAGAACCGACGGGGAGAGTCTCTCAGCGATTAGATGCTTGCATACGACATCGGGCTCTTGGTTCCTGGGTTCCCAGACGAACCAGGAGCCCGTTTTTTGGGCGCGGGGCCGCGCTTGAGTAACGACGCCCGCCGCCTTAGGGAGTGATACCACTTGAAGCACAAGGTCTCCGTCGAGGACATTGACTCAGTCCACCTGTATGGACGGAAGGACGTCAATCTCCGCCTGATACACGACTCGTTCGACGTGAAGGTGACTGCGCGCGATGGGGAGATAAGCATCGTCGGTGACGACGATGAGGTCGAGAAGGTCGAGAAGGTCCTGACCGAGATGGCGAACCTCGTGCGCCGGGGGCGCACCGTGAGGCGCGAGGACGTGTCGTACGCGATCCGCATGGTCAAGTCGGACCACGCGGAGGAACTGGCGCAGTTCTACGCCGACGGGGCTCGACTGAAGGGGCTGAAGAAGCTCGTCGAGCCGAAGACGGTCGGCCAGAAGAAGTACGTCGACACGATGCTGAAGCACGATATAGTCGTCGCCATCGGCCCGGCCGGGACCGGTAAGACGTACCTCGCCGTTGCGATGGCGGTGGCGGCTCTCAGGCAGAAGGACGTCGAGCGGATCGTGCTGGTGCGGCCGGCGGTCGAGGCCGGGGAGAGCCTCGGGTATCTTCCGGGCGACTACCAGGAGAAGATCGCACCATATCTCCGACCGCTCTACGATGCTCTCCGGGACATGATGGACCCCGAGCGCGTTAAGAAGCTGACTGAGATCGGCACGATCGAGGTCATTCCGCTGGCGTATATGAGGGGGCGCACCCTGAACGACGCGTTCGTCATCCTCGACGAGGCGCAGAACAGCACGCTGCCTCAGATGAAGATGTTCCTGACGAGACTCGGGTTCAACTCCCGCGCCGTCGTTACCGGAGACATCACGCAGATTGACCTGACCAGCAAGAAGATGTCAGGCCTGGTCAGGATCCAGGAGATACTGACAGACATCAAGGGTATCGAGTTCGTCTACCTGAACGAGAGCGACGTCGTGAGGCACAGACTCGTGCGAGAAGTCATCAAGGCGTTCGAGCGCTACGCCAGGACCAGAGAAGAGCAGGCGCAGGAGGACGACTGATGGCAGCGTTCCTCAGCCGAAAGAAGGACGCCGGGGTCAGAGCGGACCGCGTGTCTCTCGCGGGCGAGGGGCAGGAGGAGCGCGCCGTGGACGCGGCGCTCCGGTCGAAGATCCTCCTCTGGTTGGCCGTGGTCGCCCTGTTCCTCGTGCTGCTTGAAGTCATGTTCCCCGCGGCCGTTCCTGGCAGCGAGGTCGAGCTGTCTGCCGGGCAGGTCGCGCGAGGGGAGATCACAGCACCCTTCGATTTCGACGTGCTGCGACCAGCCGATGAGCTCGAACAGGAGCGAACGGTCGCGGCGAGCGCCGTCGTCCCGGTGTACGAGCTCGACGAGAGCGTCCAGGCCGAGCAGCGCCGGCGGCTCGGGGAGTTTCTGTCTCGAGCCTACGGGATTCGCGGCGGTCCGGAATCGACGAGCCAGAAACAGGACATGCTGGGACAGCTTGGCGTGGCTTTGTCTGAGACGACGCGACAGATACTCGCTGAGTCCGCACGGGCTGTCAGAGTGGAAGACAGCGCGCGCGAGGTTCTGAACGCCCTCTATGGGAGAGGAATTCTCAGACGCAGTGGCGCCCCCCAGTCTCCCGAGCAGACCGTAATGCTGGTGAAGGGCGCCGACGAGAGTTTGGTGCGCGTGCGCGACTTCCTCTCGCTGAATGGCATTGAGGGGGTCGTGCGACGTGAAGCCGTTCGCACGCTTGAGGATCGCCTCATGGCAGAAGCCGTGCGAGAGATCGTCTCGCCGTTCCTCCAGGGCAACATCATCTTCGACTTGTCGGAAACGGAGCAGAGAAGACGGGAGGCCAGGGAGGCCGTACGCGAGGACACCGAACGCGACTTCAAGAAGGATGAAGTCATTCTCCAGCGCGGCGAGAGAATCACGCAAGAGCACGTGAACATCATCAGGTCGATGGGTATCAAGCGCAAGGAGCTTCTCCAGTTGGAGGCCGGTCCAACGCGCTTCTTCCCGTCTCTCGGCAGGATCCTGGAGGCGCTCCTTCTGATCGGCGTGCTGGCCATCTACCTGAGCGTCAGGCGCCCCGGGGTGTTGCTCGATAACCGCTTCCGGCTGTTCTTCACGGTGCTGGTCGTGCTCGTGATGGCGGGGGCCGCCGCCGTGCGCGGCGTGACCGACGTGTCGGAGTACCTCGTTCCTATCGCCGTTCTTGCGATGCTGGCGTCGATGCTGTTCGGCTTCGAAGTGGCGGTGATCTCCACCATCGTAGTCGTACTCCTGGCGGGCATATACACGGGGTTCGGGTTCTCGTTCGTGCTCGTCTCGCTCGTCGCCGGCGTAGTCGCGGCGCATTCCGTCAGGCGCGTGAGACACCGCGAGGATTTCTATCTTTCCGGGATCAGGGTCGTTATCGCTTACGCCGTGGCGATCTTCGTCGCCGACGTTTGGAACGCCGACGTCGGCATGGCGACGCTGACGCGCTGCGGTTTGGGCGGGCTCAACGCGATCATCAGCATGGGCATTGTCATAGTGGTTCTGCCTCTCTTCGAGCGCGGGTTCAAGGTTACCACAGACATAACGCTGCTCGAGCTTGCCGACATGAACAAGCCGCTTCTACGGAAGATGGCCATGTCGTCTCCAGGCACTTACCATCACAGCATCGTGGTCGGGAATCTGTCGGAGGCGGCGGCGAAGGCCATCGGCGCCAACGGGCTCCTGGCCCGCGTCGCGTCCTACTACCACGATATCGGCAAGCTGGTCGCCCCGGGTTACTTCATTGAGAACCAGCAGGGCCTCGAGCCGGACGACAGCAAGCACACCGGTCTCAAGCCAAAGGTCTCGAGTCTGGTCATCCGCGCACACGTCAAGGACGGCGTGGAGCTCGCGGTGAAGGAGAGATTACCGGAGCCGCTGGTCGACGTCATCCGTGAGCATCACGGGACCAGCGCGATGGAGTACTTCTATAACAGGGCGCTCGAAGACGCGGAGAATCCGGACGAGATAAACAGGGCTGACTACAGCTACCCCGGACCCAGACCGCGCAGCAAGGAGTCGGCCATCATCGCGCTGGCCGATACGATCGAGGCGCGCATACGGTCGATCGGTGACTCGGTCACCCCCAAGCGGATAGAGGCGGAGATCGAGGAGGTCATCGAGAAGCGGTGGCACGATCATCAGCTGGACGACGCCGAGCTGACGCTCTCCGACCTGCGCAAGATACGGGAGGCCTTCTTCCGCGTGCTCGCGGGGATGTACCATCAGCGCATTCGCTACCCCGATCAGGACAATGGTGAATCGCCAGAGAGCGGCTCGAGTGGGGCTGGTGGTGAAAGCGGCGCGGGTGGTGATGGCGGCTCGGGCGGAAAGGGCGACTCGACAGGTGGCGGCGTCGACGAGCCAGGGAAGGAACCCGCCGGGGGAAAAGATGCCGCTTAGAGTACAGAACAGGCAGCGCCTGCTCAAGCTGGACACATCCGGCATCAGGCGTCTGGTCGACCTCATTCTGGATGACCACGGAAACGGCGACGGCTATCTCACCATCGTGTTCGCGCGCGACGGCTTCGTCAAGGAGCTCAACGCAGCATACCGCGATGTCGATCGCACGACCGACGTCCTGGCCTTCGCCACGCGCGACGGCGAGTCTCCCGGTGTCGAGGGAGACCCCGACAAGCTCGAGCTGGTCCTCGGTGACGTCGTCATCTCGACTGACAGAGCGGTTGCGCAGGCGAGGCGTTACAGGCGAACGCCAGAGCGCGAGATTCTCAAGCTTGTGGCTCACGGCGTGCTGCATCTCGTGGGGCACGACCACGCGACCACCGGTTCTCGCACGAAGATGAGGAACCTGGAGAACAGGTACCTCCGTACCCTCTCGAAGAACAAACAATGAGCTATCTGCTCTCGAGTGGCATCGGATTCGCAGCACTCCTCTACTTCTCGGGCTTCTTCTCGGGTTCCGAGACGGCCTTCTTTTCCCTCTCGAAGCTCGACCTCGGTGAGATGCCGCCCGGAAGCCGCGTCCGGCGGCTGATGGACAAGCCGGA
>DAOWCM010000383.1 GCA_030639555.1 Candidatus Eiseniibacteriota bacterium
AGCTGATGGTGGGTTCGCGCGGGACTCTAGGGGTCGTGACTTCGCTCACGCTGCGCCTGGAGGCCGTGGCCAATCGGGATTCGGTTCTCGAGCGCTACCGACGCGACTTCGAGGGGATGGCGCCTGTGGCCGGCTCCGGTCAGCCCGTGCGGGCGGAGGAGAGCGGCGGCGCGGCCGCACGGACGGGCAGCGCAGGGGGCGTGGCTGAGACCGCCGGCGACGCGGACGGCGCGCTCCTCCTGCTCGAGCGCCTCAAGCGAGGGCTCGACCCCGACGGTGTGTTCCCTGACGTGACTGATCTCCTGCCCAGCGAGGTGCGGTCATGAGAGGGCCCGGCACGGAACTCAGCCTTCGGAAGGACATCGCTGACAAATGCCGGAGCTGCGGCAGCTGCCGGGCTGTGTGTCCCATCTTCGCGGAGATCGGGCGGGAGGACGCCGCTGCACGCGGCAAGGTCGCATTGATTCGTGCCGTGCTCGACGGGGAGCTCGGTCTCACCGAGATCTTTGACGAGCGCGTGCAGCTCTGCCTCAACTGCAAGGCGTGCGTCGATGCGTGCCCGAACGACGTGCGCGTCGACGATCTGATCCTGTCCGCCAGGAGCGGTCTCGTCGAGGCCGGCAGACTCCCGTTCATCAAGCGGTTCGTCTTCCGCCAGCTGCTTCGCCGCGGCAGGTTGCTTCCTCCGGTGGGGAAGACGGCAGCGTTCTTTCAGCGATTCGTGCTGAGAGGGCTTCCGAAGGGCAGTCCGTTTCGGCTCCTGCTGCCGCTCGTGGGCATCGACCGCGACAGAGTGTTCCCCCAGTTCGCGCGCGCCACGTTTCTCGAGACTATCCCCGAGGTTGTTCCGGCACCGAATGGCACGGCCCGCGTTGCTTACTTCGTTGGCTGCGCCGCCAATCTCATCTACCCGGAGAGCGCCCGCGCGGCTGTCGAGATGCTGAACCGTGCCGGAGTCGACGTCGTTGTCCCGAAGTCGCAGGGCTGCTGCGGGACCCCGGTCTTCAACGCGGGCGACTTCGTGACCGCGCGAGAGATGGCCGCGCGCAACATCGAGGCGCTGCGCGGGAGTGGCGCCGACGCCGTTGTGACCGCGTGCGCGTCGTGCGGTCTCACGCTCAAGCGTGAGTATGAGGAGCTGCTCGGGTTCGAGGACGGGGTTGGTATGCCCGTCCATGATCTCACGGAGTACCTCGCTCTCAGGGGAGGGGAAGCGCTCACACCCGATGGGCCAGCGGAGGCTTCCGGGTCATCCGAGCCCTCGGGCCGGGTCCGGGTCACGTACCACGACCCGTGTCATCTCGTGCGTGGGCAAGGCGTCTACGAGGAGCCGCGCCAGATCCTGCGTTCCATCCCGTGGGTGGAGTTCGTGGAGATGCGGGACGCCGACCGGTGCTGCGGTGGGGGCGGGTCCTTCTCGCTGTCGCACTACGACCTCTCGAAGGCGGTCGCGCGACGGAAGGTGGAGGCCATTCGCGACGCTGGCGTGGACATCGTGACCACCGAGTGCCAGGCGTGTGTGATGCAGCTCTCGGACATGCTCGCACAGGCCGGGATGGACGTGGCCGTGGTCAGCGTCGCGGAACTGGCGGCGCAGCGCGGAGCGGGGGACAGTGGTCAGGCCGGCGGCGATTCGGTTTGACAGCAGGTCTTCTCGTTGCTAGAATCTGCCTTTGGACGGGCGCGGGATTCCGGACGAGGGTTCCGGGCCGCGCCCTCTTGAACACAGTTCGATATTCTCCTCGGTAGCTCAATGGTAGAGCATCCGGCTGTTAACCGGAGGGTTGTAGGTTCGAGTCCTACCCGAGGAGCCAGCGCACAGCGGGTCCGGTCTGTCAAGACCGGGCCCGCTGTCTTCTTCCCCTGGAATCCACACAGCATTCTCCCGACCGAATCGAGGGCACCGATCAGGGATGGTGGCACACGGGAGGGCGCTGGATGGTGCGCCACGGCGGTATAGGGGAGATGTCCTCAGCTATCCGATTCCATCGCATCGACGTTGACACTGACTCCGACGTGTGGGAAAGTGTGCATAGTCTCCGATTGACTGAGTGTCATGTAATTACCAGTCGCGAGGTTCTTCCTCTGGGCGCTACGGACGATTCACGGCCTGTCGGATCGGGCAGCGTAAAGAGGTCGTCTATGGGGTTCGACACAGTTCTCCTCTAGCTAATCCGAACAGGTCGGTCAGACCGTCGCGGGAGTCGTGCGGGTCCAGCCTATGGTCCCGCCGCTACCTATGTCTGACCCTCTGCTCAGAGGCGAGGACACGATCACGCGAGTGATGCGCGAGGCGGGGGCGCCCCGCACATGGATCTGACGACGGCAGAAGGTATCTAGTGGCATCAAGCGAAAGGAGATCTGTCATGCGACACACGAAGGGAGTGGCAGCGCACAGCGCGCCGTCCGGCTCACGTCTTGTTCAGAGGGGAGG